>JAJXXI010000618.1 GCA_021781185.1 bacterium | reverse complement strand
ACTCAACTTAGAATCCGGTTCTTGGAACCCGGCAACTTGAACGGAACTTTGCGGATGATTGTGTATTTCATAGGTGATTAGGCGTTCTTGAGCAGGCGGTGAATTTGTGTCGGGGTGAATGTGCAACCGCGGTTGGTTTTGATACCACGGAGATTCAGGGCTTGGGCGATGTCAGCCAATTTCGTCAGGCCGGTTTTTTCCATCGTTTCTTGAATCACCAGCCGGAGTTTGTCGTTCTGTCCCTTGGCCTTTTCAGCGCGGGTCTTGTTCGCCAGTAATCGGGCCTCGGCAATGTTCGGCCCACCAAGTTTGACACCGCGGAGTTTCGCTTGACGGAGTGCGTCACGAACGCGGGTGGCAATGGTCTTGCGTTCGGCGCTT
Source organism: bacterium (assembly GCA_021781185.1). Taxonomy (GTDB): domain Bacteria; phylum Verrucomicrobiota; class Verrucomicrobiia; order Limisphaerales; family UBA11358; genus UBA11358. The sequence continues at coordinate 3,614 of JAJXXI010000618.1, read as the reverse complement.
CCTATGGCAACCAAGATGTGGCAGACCAGTTCCGTCATTTCAGGATTATCGGCGGCGATGAACGGAACCTTGTATTGTTCCAACATCATTATCAGGCGCAACGAGCGGCTTAATCTATCAATGCGGCTGACCAAAAGTTTTGCCGAATGTTTCCGGCACAGTTCCACGGCTTGACGGAGAACCGGCCTATCATCGTTCTTTCCACTTTCGGCCTCTACCAAGTCGGCCAACACTTCGGCGTCGGGTTGAGTAGCGAGGTAACGACGAACGGCCTCTGATTGTGCGAGAAGCCCTAATTGGCTGTTGAACTGACGTGAAGTTGACACCCTGCGATAGATTACGAATTTCATAATAGACAACCAGGTATCACGGGGGCCGGGAGTGGCGACGAAGAAATTTACATTTCTGAACTTTAATTCAGTGACGTAAAAACCGCGTAAAAATGCTGCTTTCGCTGCGATGTTGGTATGGAAGTTGTTCCAGACCGCTGCTCTGTTTTAGCCAGCCATCGGCCATGTGTTCACGGCCAACACCACAGGATCACCGTTTAACCGTCCGCCGGAGAGTCGCCACGACGTTTTACGGTGGTGGAGCGGTAAGAACCCCATTGGTGGCACCAAATGGTCAGACGCAAAACGGCGATGGCGTGGGGCTTCACCCAAAAAACTGATGGCCCCTTTTCATCGCCTGACGTAATTTTTCTCTGGTCTCCTTCTTACCGGCTGGCTCTACCGTCGGGACCACTTCGATTTCGACTGCGTTACCCTTACGGCTGCGCCAGCGTAGAAACTCACGAATCGTGTTTTCGTTGATGCCTACCTCTGTCATCAACTTGTCAATCGTCCTAAACGGCTCATCCTTGAACTGGTCACTCGGCTTGAATCCAGCCATGGCCTCTCGCTCGATTACCTTTAACATTTCATTTTTAATCCCGCTAAACTGACGGACTTGACCTCCGGGTTCACGGATATTTTCCGCTCCATTCATAACCGCGTTCCATCGCTCCGCGTATGGGGTAATTTTTTCTTCGTAGGTGAGATCGGAGTCGTTATCAGCGCCGATGAAAAGCGAATGCACTGGCGGCGTGGGCATCTGCGCAACCAACGATATGGGCCGGAACGCTCGCAGGTAAAAGTGGTTTGGATTGAGCCAGTGTTGATTCACAGTGAATTGCTCGCGGACGAAAAGCCGAAAAGCAAAATGGATTGACCGCACAAAAAAACCTCGGCTACTTGCCGAGGTTGCGAAGTGGAGAAGGGATTTAGGTTGTGGCCTTGACCGCGTATTTGCCATCGGCAAATGTGAACACGGCCTTGGCACCCGTGGATTTCTTCTTCAACGTGTTTTTTACTTTCCATGGCGTAAACACATTGCCGACCGCCTGAATGATTCCCTCGACGGCCATTGGTGCGCCGTGAGCCATGAGAATTTCGGTAATCTTGGTTTCGGCCTTCGGCTTTGTCGGCTCCGGCTTCCACACGGGATCCAGTTGACGAATTTCAGCCTCCATGTCCGTCAGTTCCGTGCGGAGTTCGACGTAACGAATTTTGAGTGGTTCAGCCAAGCCGATGCGTTTTTGATTGAGGGCTTCGATTTGGGCGTTGATGTCGGCCAGCGCCGACTGTGCATTTTTGTTTTTGCTCTTCGTGTCAGTTTTCATAGTCGTATTTTTGTTTGTCGTGCCGATTCGTTCGGCGTGACTGGACTGGAACACGGGAGCGCAAACCCGGCAACAGCACCGGGAAGATTTTTTCCTATTCCTTGTGAAGCGACATCAAATCGTATGTAGGCTCGCTGAAATCACGCAGCCCATTAGAGAACAGGTGCCAGAACTGCTTTGACTTCTTATCCCATTGAATACGGTCAATGCTCTGTGCGCCACCGTGAGCCCAATAAACCGCCATCGTGCATTTGGCCGGATTCACGACGATTTTTGAGATTAAATCTTTCAGCGTGGAGGCAATTTTCGCCCGACCCTCTGGATTGCCGATGTTCGTCTCCATGCTCTTGCAAAATTCATTGAACTTGCCGGGAATGCTGGCAGAGATTTTGTCGTTAGCAATGTCCGCACCCAATTTTTTCTCCAGTTCAGACTGCTTCAATTCCAACTCTTGAATACGCTTCAATATCGTCTTCGGCGGAATTCCATCCGAGCCTTCAATGAGCGACATGAATTTTGCCAACTGCTTTTTTACCCCTTCAATCTGCAATCGTGTCGCCGCTGCGGTGTTGGATGGTTTTTCAAAAGTTTTGAAGACACGGTTATCGGTCAAAAACACCTGAAAGCAGTCTTCCAAAATGTTTGTCGCAACTACCTTGTAAGAGCATTTCTTATGCTTGTGGGCGTTAGCGCAAACCAAGTAGCTGTAACCGTGCCTTGACCTAACCAAATGAATCAGGCTTGCACCGCACTTTTCACATTTAACCAAGCCGGCAAACAAATTGTTCTTGGCTGGATTTAGAGTGTATCGGTATCCAGCGCCCTTATAGGTATTTCGCTGCTTCAACTTGGCTTGGACGGAATAGAACAAATCGTCTTCGATGATGCGTGGAAAATAATTTGGAATCTTGTCCCCATCATCAATACGCTTCCCATTGATGAGTGTCTTCGGCTGAAAACACCCCAAAACGGATTCGCTGGTCAGCGTGTTATAGATGACTGCCTTGTTCCAATCGTTGCCGCGAAATGATTTTACCCGCTGCTCGTTGAACATTCGGATTATCGCCACAATGCCAAAGCCTTCACTGGACAGCTTGAACAGTTTTTTTACAGTCGCAACGTGTTCGGGGATTTTGACAATTCTGCCATCTCTTACGGCCAGCCAACTTGGAACTCGCTTTGTGTAAATCTTCGAGGCGGCATCCAGCCGCTTTTGTTTCCACGCCGATTTACCGCGAAAGATTCGCTTTTGCCGTTCTTCATTTGCGAGAGTGGTTTTCAGGGTGAGAATCAAAAATGACTGCGACGATTGCCAATTGTCTTTGGTCAGGGTTTGATTGTCTCGCAACGAAACGATGGTCATGCCGTAGTCGAGTATCTTAGAAATCAAGTTCAGCGAATCCAGCGGTAGCATTCTTGATAGCCGGTCAACATCCTCAATGAGCAAATACTTGGGAATGCTGCCGCTGGTCAAATCGCTCAACAGAGCCGACAAACCTTTCCGGTCGTCTGAATTTTTACCGCCTGAAATGCCCAAATCTTTGTAGATTTTGACCAGCCTTTCACCGTGCTCCTTGCACCATCGCTGCGCCCCTTGTATCTGGCGTTGTTCGGATTGACCTTCGGCCTGCTCTGGAGTTGAATAGCGCAGGTAAAGAATCGCATTTTGCATATATGGAATCGAATGTATCACAAGTTGTCACCCGTTTCAGTCATATTGTCATTTTCTGGACTGACCCGGCCCAGCCCGATGCCGCCGACAAAATCGTTGCCGGCGCGCACAAGTTTCTTAAAACCATCCCGGGCCTGACCTTTTTTCAAGTCGGCAAAATGGTGGGCAGCACGCGGCCGGTGGTTGAACAAACTTATCAAGTCGCGCTCAACACCGTTTTCACCAGCCAACAAGCTCAAGACGATTACCAGGTGCATCCGCAACACCTCGAATTCATCGCGC
>JAJXXI010000450.1 GCA_021781185.1 bacterium | reverse complement strand
GGGCGTTCTCGAACTGAAGGGCGGATTTGCGCCATTGGCCGGGGCTGGTGCCAAAACGCCGCTTGAAACAGGTGTTGAAGAGTCCAAGGTGGTTGAACCCGCATTGCTCCGCCACGTTGATGATTTTTGCGTTGGCATCCCGCAACAATGAAACCGCCTTGACCAGCCGCATCTCCATCCGCAACGACGCCACGGAAACACCAAAATGCTGATGGAACAGGCGGTTGAGGTGGCGGCGGCTGCAACTGAAGCGATCGGCCAGCTCGCCCACGGAGAGATTGATCAAATCGGAGGCGGAAAGCTTTTCAAAAACCTGCACGACGTGATCTTCCACCCGCGCATACCCGCCCCGCTGGTTTTGCGACTCCTTGAATTCCGTTGACATGATCGTGGCGGCGATCCGGACCAACTGGCCGCGGTGATCCAGATTGAACTGGGGCGGAACCACTCCCAACAGGCGCTGGCACTCGGCCGCCAGCGGACTGCCGGCCGGGTAAAGTTTGCTGGCTTTGAAGCTTTCGGTGATGTTGTGCAGCAAACTGACCTCGTTGCTGGAGAACAACGGGAGCAAATGTTCGAAGCTCGCCAAAAAGGTCCAGAACAGGAACTCCGGCTTGTTTTCGAGAACCGCGATTTTACCGCCGACCGAGCGGTTAAACACCAGCACATCGCCCGGAGACAACCGATGCGTGGCCAATGAAGACGAGTATTTGCCGCCCCCGCCCTTGGCAAACAGGAATAACAATCCTTCCCCCCTTTGATCCACTTCTTCAGGGGATTTCAAACGAGCCAGTTGCAGCGCCAGATGGTCTTGCTGGTTCAATTATGCACCTTTGATAAATTCCAATTCTCCATAATCCCGGTCCTGTTCCGGGGGGAAGAACTCCAAAAAATTCTTTTCATGGCAAACGCCCGGTTTGCATCGAAACCTGTCCGTTGATTCTGATTGTTTATCGCCGGTCTGATCATTGATCACTAAATCACCTTCACCTGCATTTTGACGCCTCACCCACCCGCTTACAACGCGGATGTTAAAGGCCGCGCAAACACACAACCACTCCTTGCCAACCAACCGGTTCGCCAGTCCGGCAAACCGCCCGTCATCATTTGAATTGCCATTAAAGACGGAACTCACCCCGATGTCTATACACCAGACACACAACTCTTATCATCTTTGGGACATTTAGAATGAAAAAGGCCGGATATACAAGCTTATTGAATCAGCTAGAGCCGCCCGGTTAAGATTTTTTCATGGTTCAGTCTGCCTGAAGTCGATGCCCACAAGGTCAAACCCGTCACTTAACCAAACTGACTGAATCCGCCCATATTCCGGTAATTCCCCGCTCGCCATGCGAAGTGCCCTGATTTAAGCTGCCGCCATGTTGACCTTGCCCAAGCCGGAAGTCATCCTCACCCACGAAAGCGACCTCGACGGCTTCGTGGCCGGTCTGCTGCTGCAGCGGCTGGCGGAAAAAATTCACGGCGGGCGCGTGCCGCTGCAGGCGTATCATTATAATTTCTGGAAGCAGCGCGACCTGCGCGAACGCGCGGCGTGGGTGACGGATTTCACCTTTGAATCCCGGCTCGACAAGCCGGACTGGCTCGTCGTGGACCACCACGTGACCGAGACCGTGGCCCAAAAGGCCCGGCTTCACCACGATGTGAACAAATCCGCCGGTCTGCTCTGCTACGAACTGTGCTGCCAGCACGGCCTGGGTTCACCCACGCTGGACCGGCTGGTGCAGCTAAACAATGTTGCGGACCTGTTTCTGGAAAGCGATCCGGATTTCGACCTGGCCGGCGATTACGCGAGCCTGGTGAAAGCCTATTCGTTCTGGACCTTGCACACCCTCATCGGCGGGGAACTGGAAAAACTGCTGGATCACCCGCTGCTCGAAGTCATGGCGGTGAAACGCCGCATCGAAGACCCCATCGGCCTGGAGTGGAGCAAACGGAACGTCGCGGCACTTTCACCCACAGTCGGCTTCGTGGAAAATCTCATCGGCAACACCAACCAGGTGGTGCATCAACTGCTCGAAAGCAAAGCCACGCCCTACGCGGTGCTGGTGACCCTGTTCCGGCGGTCGAACGCCATTTTCGCCAGTTTTCGCAGCCGCAATGGCGAGGCCTTGAAAGTGGCCGAGAAATTCCAGGGCGGCGGCCACGCGAATGCGGCGGGTGCCATCCTCCCGAAATCCGTGCGCACCATCCAGGACGGCGTGGATTTTCTGCGGCAGGCGTTGAACGTGCAACGGGAACCGCCCGCCTTGAACACGCTGGAAAGTTTGTTTTCCAGCATTGAAATCGGAAAAAACGGCTGAGCGGTTTTCCGCGTTGCGCTGAGGCGTCGCGCCACGATAAAATGACGGTCATGTCTGACCCGACCTCGCGTGCCGACGGGCGCGCCGCCAATCAACTCCGTCCGCTCCGCTTTCAAAACCACATCGCGCCGCATGCTGCCGGTTCCACGCTCATCGAGTGGGGCAACACCCGGGTCATCTGCGGCGTGACCATCGAGGAAACGGTCCCGCGCTGGATGAAGGAACAAAAGGTCGAGGGCGGCTGGATCACCGCCGAATACTCGATGCTCCCCTATTCCACCCTGACCCGCAAACCCCGCGACATCTCCAAGGGCCGCCTGGACGGCCGTTCGTCGGAAATTCAGCGGCTCATCGGCCGGTCCATCCGGGCCGCGATTGACCTGGAGCAAATCGGCGCGCGGACGATCTGCGTGGATTGCGACGTGTTGCAGGCGGACGGCGGCACGCGCACCGCCGCCATCACCGGCGCGTTTGTCGCGCTGTCGCTCGCGGTGAAAAAACTGATCGCCGAGAAGAAAATTTCCGCAAGCCCGATCCTTTCCGGAGTCGCCGCCGTGAGCGTCGGCCTGGTCAATGGCCGGGCGCTGCTGGATCTGTGCTACACCGAGGACGTGGGTGCCGCAGTGGACATGAACCTGGTGATGAACGCCGCCGGGGAATTCATCGAGCTGCAAGGCACGGGCGAGGAAGCCACCTTTTCCGACACGCAACTGGCTGAATTACTCGCGCTCGGCAAGGCCGGCATCCGCGAACTCCTGGCCGCACAGCAAACCGCCATCGCCCAAGGTTGATTCATGGCTCAAAACAAACGGCGCAAAAAATCTCCGCAGCCGCCCGCCACGCGGCTCCTGCTCATCCGTCACGGCGAGGTGGAGGCGCGTTATCAAGGCATTTTCGGCGGGCGCATTGACATGAACCTCTCGCCGCGCGGCAAACGGCAGGCGAAAATCCTGGCCGATTATCTGCGCGTCAAAACGATTGATGCCGTCTATGCCAGCCCGATGAAACGCGTGCAGCAGACGCTCGCGCCCACCTTGAAGCAGGGCCGCCATGAGCAGACCATCATGCATGACCTGCGCGAGATTGATTTCGGTGACTGGACGGGCCTGAACTGGGCGGCCGTGCGCGACAAATTCAATTTTGCCGTCCATGAATGGCTGGATCAGATCGAGCATCCCGGAGCGCCCAATGGCGAAAGCGGAAAAACCTTCCGCGCCCGGCTGGCCCCCTGCCTGGGCGAAATTCTCCAGAAACATCGCGGCAAGAATATTGCCGTGTTCTGCCACGGCGGCGTCATTCGCGCGCTGCTGGCCATTTTGCTGGACCTGCCGCTGCCAAAAACCAATTCGTTTGAAGTGGAATACGCCAGCATCACGCAGGTGGCCCTGCATCCGCACATGGCGGAAGTTGAGCTGTTGAATTTCACGCCCTGGCGGGATCTGGTGGCATGATTTAAATTCGGCGCGACGAGACTTCCGGGGACAGGGCCTGGCCTTGTTCAAAGCAGCCGGGCGGACGCCGGCCACACCAATCTCCATACATGAAAAAAAACAAACCACTCTGGCGGATTTCCGTGGCAACCTCGCCGGAAGCCGAGGACGCCGTGGCCGAGATGCTCGGCGAACTGTTCCATGCCGCCGCCGCCACTTATTCCAATCTGGAAACCGGCGTCAG
>JAJXXI010000719.1 GCA_021781185.1 bacterium | reverse complement strand
CCCTCCACCATGCCCGCCCCTTCAGCCTTGTAGCGTATTGATTCCCCTCTTTGAGGTCACGAACTCAGAAACGGCGGGCAATCCAAACCGCTCTCCGAGCAGGAAAAGAAAGACGGAAAGCAACTCACTATCGAACAGGAATGGCTCATAAAAGCTGGCGTAAAGCAACCGGGCAATGATGAATTGATTGCCTTTTTGCTCCAACGCACACGCAGTCATGATCAACCACCTCATCCTGCTCAGTGAGGAGCAAGACCTGCACGTCACGGACGGCAAGCTGATTTCCGGCCATCGGAAAATTGCCATTGATACGCTGGGCAGCATCCAGTGTTTCTCCGCCGGCTGCCGCTGGTCGCAGACGGCGTTGGAATTGTTGGTGAGCCAGTGCCCGGTCATCATGTCGCGCTGGGACAAGCAGCAGAAGAAATGGAAGACGTTCAGTCTGGCCCCGCGCGCCCGGTATGTGAACCCCACGGCGCTCTGGAAACTCTGCCGGCTCTCGCCGCAGCGGGCCACCCAGCTTGCCAGCGGCTTGTTGTGGACCAAGGTATGCAACCAGCATGAGATGCTCCGCACGTTTGACCCCCGGTTGGCGGAAAAGCCGCAGTTACGGGAAAATTCCTTCAACCGGATTTTGCGTTTGGAGGCCAGCTATGCGCGGTTTTTCTGGCCGCGTTATTTTGCCGCCTTGTCCACCGATTTGTTTGAACGGGAAAAACGCAAGGCCACCCATCCCATCAATGCCGCGCTCAACTACGGCTACGGTTTCTTGTATCATGCGCTGGAATGGCAATGTCTGGCCAGCGGGTTGGATCCAACGGTGGGCATCATCCACAAACTGCGTCGCAGCCGGCCCAGCCTGGCCTGCGATTTGATCGAGCCGCTCCGTTGCACGGTGGAATTGACCGTGGTGCGACATCTGGACGATTTGCAGGAACCCAAGCGGCTGGCGGGACATTTTGCCGAGCTGTTTGAAACGCCGTTCCATTATCGCGGCGGCAAGTTCCGGCTGCGCTCCATTCTCCGGCTGATGGTGGAATCGTTTGCGCGCGGGCTGGACGGCAAGGAACCTTTTCATCCCTTTGTGCTCCATGCTCGTGACGCCTGCTTGTAGAGCAGGCGTTCACGCCTGCGGGTGCGGGCGGCATCCCGCCGCCAGTTGGGAAACGCACCGGGACGGTGCGGGAACCCGCAGCCGGTGACGGCCGCGCTACTGATTTATGCTCGTAATGCTTGCTTACGACACGCCGGAGCAGCGGCACCAGAATTTCCTGCGGAAGGAATTTGAGCGCATGGGTGGCGTGCGTGTGCAATACAGCATCTATCTATTCACCGGTGAGCCGCATGAGTGCGAACGCGTTATCCGTTACATGCAGCGGGTGGCCAAGGGAATTCCGGGCGATGTGAGATTATTACCAATGGAAGAATCCACTTGGGCGGCGCAAATCATCATTACCGAGGTCACGGAAAACTCCCAAAGAATCGCTGAATTAAAGGAATTCGTGAAAGTGTGGTAGGCAAAACCCGCTCGTGTAGAGCGGGTTTTGCGCCACTGATACCAAATTGCCCCCCCCCCGGGGGGGGTAGCCAGTTTTTTTCTTTGTCTTAACCAAGCCATTAGGCATCTTTTCTACCATGCCGTTACTGACCAGTTTGCTGGTTTTGCTCGTGAGCGCCCGTTTGTTTGGCGGGCTTTTTGCGAAATATAAGCAACCAGCCATTGTCGGGGAAATCGTTGCGGGAATTTTACTTGGCCCGGCCGTATTGGGCTTTGTCCATCCCACACCCGCGCTTCAGGGCATCTCGGATCTCGCGATGTTTCTGGTGGTGTCATCGGCGGGACTGGAGATGAATCTTAAGGCTGTGATCAAGACGATCAGAGGCAAAGGTCTTGTAATCGCCTTTTGGGGATTTGTCATTCCATTTTGGGCCGGGGTTGGGGTTGGGGTGGCATTCAATCTGGACCTGATGCGCACGATATTTCTCGGTCTCTGCATTTCCATCACGGCCCTGCCGGTAGCCGTGCGGATCATGGATAGCTTCAAGATGCTTGATACGGATATTGCGCGCTACTGCATCGTGACGGCCATTGTGAATGATGTGGTGGCCCTCCTCGTGCTGGGGGTGATTCTGTGTCTGCCGGATGGCGGGATCTCCGTGGCGGTGGTGGCAAGAGCAGTTCTGGTCACTGGTGGCAAGCTGATTATTTTTGCCGCACTGGTTTGGAGTTTTGGCTGGTTCCTGGCGGTCTTGGAGCGCAGAGGTATTGCCGTGCATCGGATAGTCGAACGGATGGTGGCGATTTTCGGCAGCGATGCGCTGTTTGGAATCATGATCACACTGGTGCTGGTGTTCGCGTCTATCAGTGAGATGCTTGGGTTTTCGTTTGTGATTGGTGCGTTCTTTGGGGCGCTGCTGATCAACAAGGAACTTTTCCTCGCATCCCGCTATGCCGAACTGGAACGGACCATGACGTCGGTCAGCGGCGGATTTCTAGCGCCTTTGTTTTTTGCCTCGCTCGGCCTGGAATTCAATCTGGCCAAGATGCAATCACCCGCGTTTATTGCCACCGTCTTGGTGGTTTCCATTCTGGCGAAAATTCTGGCTGGCTGGCTGGGTGGAATGCTCATCAAACTCCCCCAAGCCGAAGCTTGGGGCATCGGCTTTATCCTGAACGGACGCGGCATCATGGAACTCGTGATTGCCAGCATCGCTCTCACCCATAACTTTATCGGACAGGGATTTTTCTCCACGTTGGTCCTGATGGGAGTCACAACCACTGTGCTGGCACCGCTGCTGTTTAAAAAATTCGTCCATCCCAAGCTTGCGCCGTTGCAGAAATAATCAGATGCCATAAGCACCGTGTTCGGACCTGTCTGCTGATCCCGATTAAACTGAAGGATAATGAAGAATACTTGCAACGATTCGGGGGGGGGGGAAGCCAAAATCCCGAAAACGGCCACGCTGGTCGTGGGCAGCCAGCATTGATGCCTCGGCCCTCACAACGGCATCCGGCTGGATGGCAGTTATGCCTCGCGGATATTCAATGTGAATTACGGCGCGAGCGTGGTGCTGGATTCGCTCACCCTGACGAACGGGCACAGCGATGCCAGCAACTGGGGCGGGGCCCTCATCAACAGCGGCGTGCTTGCGCTGAACAACTGCACGCTGGCAGGCAACTTTATTGACGGCTCCGGCGGTGCCATCGAGAATGCCGGTTGGCTCGCACTGCCGGGCTGCACGTTCGCGGACAATGGTGCTGGTTATGCCGGTGCGATCCGCAACGAATACACCAGCGTGACCCGCCGCTTCTGAGTTCGTGACCTCAAAGCCGGGAATCAATACACTGCAAGGGTGAGGGGGCGGGCCTGGTGGAGACGGTCAACTGGTATGATTGTGTGAAGTGGTGCAATGCGCGCTCGCAGCAGGCGGGGCTGACGCCGGTGTATTACACGGATTCGGGTTTTGCGCAGGTGTATAAAACCGGGGATGTGGATGCGGTGTATGTGAACTGGGGCGCCAATGGCTACCGGTTGCCGACGGAAGCGGAATGGGAGAAAGCGGCGCGCGGCGGATTGAGCGGGTGCCGGTTTCCCTGGGGCAACTTGATTTCCGAAAGTCAGGCCAGTTACTACGGTAACACCAATAGCTATAGGTATGACCGGGGTGCGAACGGTCACAATGCCATTGGCAGCGTCGGGGGAACGAGTCCGGCGACGAGTCCGGTGGGATCATTTGATATGAACGGCTATGGTCTCTATGACATGGCGGGGAATGTTTTAGAGTGGTGTAGGGATTGGTGTGGGACGCCGTATGGCCAACCCAGAACAACCAATCCAATCGGAGCGGGGTCGGCATCGGGCAATCGGGTTTTGTGCGGTGGCAATTGGGACTACTTTGCTGTCAGCTCGCAGTGCGCCTATCGCAGCAACTACTACCCGGTTGACGCCTACAACTTCATCGGGTTTCGTTGTGTGAGGGGGCTTTAGTTTTTGCTCTTTT
>JAJXXI010000696.1 GCA_021781185.1 bacterium | reverse complement strand
CGGTGATTCTGCATCTCGTCACGCAGGTGCAGCCGGACATTCCTGTGCTCTGGGTGGACCACGGCTACAATCGCCCGGCCACTTATCGCCACGCCGAACAGATGAAAAAACTGCTCAAGCTGAACCTCAAGGCTTACATCCCCAGAATGACCGCCGCGCATTACGACGCCGCCTTCGGCGGCATGCCGGAACCGACGCCGGCAAACGAGGCGCAAATCAAAGCGTTCAGCACCGCGATGAAACTGGAACCGTTCCAGCGCGGCATGAGGGAACTCGCGCCGACCGTCTGGCTTACGGCGCTCCGCAAGGTGCAGAACCCGAGCCGCGCCGGCCTGGACATCGTGAGCGAGGACAACAATTTCAATTCCCTGAAGGTCAGCCCGCTGTTTTACTGGAGCGACGCCGACATGGAAAAACATCTCGCCGACCACAATCTGCCGAACGAATGGGATTATTTCGACCCCGCCAAAGCTGACGATAAGCGTGAGTGCGGCCTGCACGCGCACTGGGGTGCGCAGGCGATGGGGTCTGGCATCTAGGATCGGGGGAGGGGATCTGGCATCTTGCGTCGCGGAAAAACCAAGCACCCCAGAAGCCAGACGCCAAACCCAAGAACCAAATCACATGAGCGAGCCTTTTGAAAATTCGGAAGCGTGGAAATCGGCAAGGTTGCTGACAAATGAGGTTTATGCTCTTTGCCTGCACCAGCCGCTCGCGAAGGATTTTGGGCTGCGAGACCAGTTGCAACGCGCCGCTGTTTCCGTAATGAACAACGTCGCCGAGGGCTGGGAAAGTCTGCATGTTGCGGAAAAGCGTCAGGCTTACAACATTGCCCGACGTTCGTGCGGCGAGGTTCGCTCCATGAGTTACGTCCTGTTGGACAACAAATTTATATCGGCAACCGAACAAACAAATCTGCTTCAACTCTGCGTGCAATCTGGCAAACTCATCAGCGGCTTGATTCGCTCATTAGACAACCGATGAACAACCCAAGAACCCGGAACCCAGACGCCATCCCCTTTTCATGAGTTCATACCATCTTGATCACTTGCAATTCTTGGAAACCGAGGCGGTCCACGTCATGCGCGAGGTTGCCGCCGAGTTTGAACGTCCCGCCCTGCTCTTTTCCGGCGGCAAGGATTCCATCTGCCTGCTGCGCCTCGCGGAAAAGGCGTTCCGTCCGTCCGACCTGCCGTTCCCGTTCTTGAACGTCGAAACCGGCCACGAATTTCCCGAACTCATCGAATTCCGCGATCGGCGCGCCAAGGAACTGGGCGCGAAACTCATCGTCCGCACTGTGGATGAAGCCATCGCCAAAGGCCACGCCACGCCCGCGCCCGGCGAGATCAGCCGCAACAAGCTGCAGATTCCCGTGCTGCTTGGCGCGATCGAGGAATTTCAATTCGACTGCGCCATCGGCGGCGCGCGCCGCGACGAGGAAAAAGCCCGCGCCAAGGAGCGTTTTTTCAGCTTCCGCGATTCATTCGGCCAATGGGATCCCAAAAACCAGCGTCCGGAAATCTGGAGCCTCTACAATGCCCGCGTGAACCCAGGCGAAAACATGCGCGTGTTCCCGCTCTCCAACTGGACCGAGATGGACGTATGGGAATACATCAAGCGCGAGCAACTGGAGGTGCCCAAAATCTATTTCAGCCACGAGCGCGACTGTTTCCGCCGCGGCGGCCAGTGGCTGCCCGTGCCGCCGCCCCACACGGACGCCACCAAACCCGATCCTTACGCCGGGGCCCGACCGAAGCCGTCCGAGCCGGTCAAGAAAATGATCGTCCGCGTCCGGACCATCGCCGACATGATCAGCACCGGCATGATCGAATCAAAGGCTTACACGATTGATGACATCATCGGCGAAGTCAGTGCCGCGCGCGTGACCGAGCGCGGCACCCGCGCCGACGACAAGGCCAGCGAAGCCGCGATGGAAGACCGCAAAAAAGCCGGATATTTTTGATTGATATGCCCCACACGCAGCACCCCATCGAACTCTTGCGCTTCAACACTTGCGGCAGTGTTGATGACGGCAAGTCCACGCTCATCGGCCGTTTGCTTTACGATTCCAAGTCGCTGATGGAAGACCAGGTCGAGGCGCTGGAAAAATCCGCCGACATCACCGGCGGCGGCCAGATCAACCTTGCCAACCTCACCGACGGCCTCCGCGCCGAGCGCGAACAGGGCATCACGATTGACGTGGCGTATCGCTATTTCGCCACGCCCAAGCGCAAGTTCATCGTCGCCGACACGCCGGGGCATGTGCAATACACGCGCAACATGGTCACGGGGGCCTCGACGGCCAACATGTCCATCGTGCTGGTGGACGCGCGACAGGGCGTCATCGAACAGACGCGCCGGCACACTTACATCGCGGCGCTGCTCGGCATCCCGCATCTGGTCATCGCCATCAACAAGATGGATTTGGTGGACTGGAAGCAGGAGCGCTTTCAGGAAATCCGCGACGAGATCGAGGATTTTCTGCCGAAGCTGGACGTGTTCCGCGACGTGAAGTTCATTCCGATCAGCGCGCTGAACGGCGACAACGTGGTGGACGCCTCTCCCAAAACACCTTGGTATGAAGGCCCGACGTTGCTGGCGCATCTCGAAAACGTCCACATCGCGAGCGACTGGAATCTGGGCACGTTTCGGTTTCCCGTGCAATGGGTCAACCGCCCGAACAATCCCACCGACAAGACGCTGCATGATTTTCGCGGTTTGAGCGGGCAACTGGCCAGCGGTATCGTGCGGAAAGGCCAGCAGGTCATCGTCCTGCCCATCGGCATCAAAACGACGGTAAAGGAGATTCGGACTTACGAAGGTTCAGTGGCGGAAGCGTTCTGCCCGCAGTCGGTCACGCTCTGTCTGGAGCACGACATTGACGTGAGCCGGGGCGACATGATCGTGGGCCTGGAAAACCTGCCAGGCAGCGGCTCAGATTTGTCGGCGCGCGTCTGCTGGATGCACCAGCGCCCGATGCAGGCCGGCAAAAAATATTTTCTCAAGCACACTTCACAGACGGTGCAGGCGGCCGTCTCGCAGATCGAGAGCCGCATCAACTTTGATACGCTCGAAGCAGAACCGGGAACCGTCACGCTGGCCATGAATGACATCGGTTACGTCCGCCTCAAGACGGCCAAACCGATCGTGTATGACGGCTACAGCACCAACCGCCTGACCGGTTCGTTCATCCTGATCGAACAGGGCACGAACGCCACGGTGGCGGCCGGCATGCTCGCCTCGCCGACCGAGGCGGTGAAACCGGAATATTCGGATTTCGCGATTTAATCCGGATTCCCAAATCGCCTGACGCCGCGCGGAGCGGAGACGGAAAGCCGCAACAATCCGCTAACCGGGCCGGCCATTCATGTTTAAGCGAAACAGTTGACGCGATTGGTGTTTGCGGGGAGACTGGCCGACAGAGGAACTATGAACCTGCCAATTTGGAATTCGCTTTCCCTCCGCAAACGCAAAATCACGCTCTGGGCTTTGGGACTGCTGCTGTTTTACGCCGTCACCGGTTTCCTGATTCTGCCGCTTATCATCCGCAGCGTGGCGGTGAAACAGCTCTCCCAGCAACTCGACCGCGCAGTTTCCATCCAGTCGGTCAAAATCAATCCGTTCGTGTTTTCCTGCACCGTGGACGGCCTGCTGATCAAGGACAAGGACGGCGAACCGTTCATTTCGTGGGACGAGGTTTATGTGAACTTACAGCTTTCGTCGTTTTTCGGCAAAGCGTGGGTGTTCAAAGAAATCAGCACTACGAAACCGTTTGTCCGTGCAGAGATGAACCGGGACGGCACGTTCAATTTTTCCGATCTCATTGCGAAATTCTCCACCACCAACGCGCCCGGCCAGGCGAAGCCCTCCAAGCCACTCATCCTGCACATCGGGCGGCTGCACATCGGCGGCGCGAAGGCGGCGCTGGCGGATTTCACACCGCGCACGCCGTTCAAGCGCGTCCTCGGCCCGCTGGACATCACGCTGAAGGATTTCAGCACGG
>JAJXXI010000340.1 GCA_021781185.1 bacterium | reverse complement strand
TGTGGTTGGTAACTTACCGGTTGCACGGTGGCAACCGCCGGTGTAGGGATATTCTTTGGGATAGTCATACGGGCAGAGAGTTTATCAGAGCGCTTCCGCGCTCACTCTCTGCCCTCATGTTTTCTTATCTGAACTGCACGATCCCCCTTCCAATATACATATCCAGCCACGATGATTGCAGACTGCGCAGGAGCAGTGTTATTTCATGCCGCCAGTTTGCGTTAGACTGGACGGCCAGATGTCCATGTCGGGGCAAAAGCATTTCAAAAAATTGCCTTTCCGGCGGTGAAAACATTTTTGCATTTTTCGCACCATCCAGTCATCATCTGTATGTGTCACAGCCGCTTGCAATCGTGTTTTATGAAAGGGTTATGCCAGGCAGCCAGTTGGTCAACCGGCTACAGGACTTGAATTACCGCGTCCTGGCCGTCAACAATCCCGCCCAACTGGCCGCCACCATCGTGCGGGAATCTCCTTTGATTGCTTTCGTGGACATGCAAACGAGCGGCGACATTTGCGGTGCCATTGAGCGGGTCAAGTCCGATGTCGCCACCGCGCATCTGCCCATCGTGGCCTTTGCCCCGGATAAGAAACTGGAACTGTTGGTTGCCGCCCAAAAAGCCGGGGCGAACCTGACGGTGGATGAAGGTATGATTGCCGGACATCTCCCGCAACTGTTGGAACAGGCTCTCCGGGTGGATCTGGATTAGGCGGAACTTCTTAAGTTCTCTTGACTTTCCCCATATTCGTTATATAAGGTTAAACTTCACAACTGAGGCAATGAGCATTAGGGAAAAGTAAGGTTTTGACACGGCTGAATTTCAGCGGTGTCTTTTTTACTTTTGGTTCGGCCTCGCAAATCAGGAGCACCGTTTATGGCAAGCGGCAAAGTAAAGTGGTTCGACAATAAAAAGGGATTTGGGTTCATTGCCCAGGATGCCGGGCAGGATGTGTTTGTGCATCACTCGTGCATATTGGGTTCCGGCTACAAGACCTTGAACGAAGGAGACGCGGTGATATTTGAAACCGTCGCCAGCGACAAGGGATTAAAGGCGCAAAACGTCCAGCGCGCCCATTCAGCCTGACCGCAGGAATAATCTTCGTCCCCGCCCGGCGCACCTTTAGAATTGCGTCATGTCAGAATTGTCGTCGGCTCCTGTCACGAGCCTTTACATCCACGTTCCGTTTTGCGCTCTAAAGTGCGAATACTGTGCGTTTTATTCCGAGGCGTCGTCCGGCGAACTCATCAACCGCTACACCAGGGCGCTGATTCGCGAACTGGAAATCGTCGCCTCTGATCTGAGACCAAAGACCATCTTCTGCGGCGGCGGCACCCCCTCCATTCTGAACCTGCGCCAGTGGGAACAAATTCTCCGAGCCATGGAACGGTTGAATCTCCTCGGCGCGGAAGAATTTACCATCGAAAGCAATCCGGCCACAGTTTCCGCCGATAAATGCAAACTGCTCCGCGATTTCGGCGTGAATCGCATTTCCATGGGCGTTCAGTCGTTGAACGAAACGCTGCTCGGCCGCCTGGGCCGGGTCCATTCGCGCGAAATGGTATTCAAATCATACGACACGCTGCGCGCCGCCGGCTTTGACAATGTGAACCTTGATTTGATGTTCGCCATTCCCACCCAAACGATGGAAATCTGGCGCGCAACCTTGAACGAGGCAATGGCCATGCAAAGTGAACACTTGTCCAGTTATGAAGTCATCTACGAGGATGATACGCCGCTCTTTGAGCAGCTCAAAGCCGGTGAGTTTTCCGTGGATGAAAGCCTCGCCTGCGAAATGTATGAGGAATTGATTTCCTGTTCGACTGCTGCCGGCTTCCGCCAATATGAAATCGCCAATTTCGCCCGCGACACGAAACCTGGCACGCACGAATCCAGCAATCCGGCAATCCATCAATCCAGGCCGCGACTGGCCTGCCAGCACAACGTCAATTACTGGCTCGGCGGTTATTATTACGGACTCGGCCCCAGCGCCAGCGGCTATGTCCGTGGAGTGCGGACTAAAAACTGGTCTAACACCCAGCTTTACTGCGAGCAATTGGAAAAAGGCGGGCGGGCGATCGAATCCAGTGAAGAACTCTCTCCACTGCGTCGTGCCGGAGAAACCGCCGCATTCGGGCTGCGCATGAACAGCGGCTGGCCGTTTGAAGCTTTCAAGCGCACCACGGGTTGGGATCTGCGCGACGAATGGTCCTCCGAGATGAATCAACTGGTCGAACGTGGCTGGGCCCGGCGCGACGCAGATAAATTCCACCTAACGCATCAAGGACTGCGCTTTGCCGACGCGGCGGCGGAAATGTTCTTGCGATAAGCCGGGCATGCCGAATCGGATTTCAAGGGCGTAAGCGAAGAAAACTCAGGTCTGTTCTCCGTTTCATTGGTTAGCTTCTGTTAGTCATCAATTGGCAATCGGACAGTGAAGATGCTGCCTGCTCCGGCCACGCTCGCCGCCTCCATCGTCCCGCCGTGCGCCTCGACGATGGCCTTGCAGATGGCCAGCCCCAAACCTGCGTTGCCACCGCCGGTTCGTGATGAATCCGACCGGTAAAACCTCTCAAATACGTGAGGCAAATCCGCCGGCGCGATCCCCTGCCCCGTGTCCGCAATCGTCAACACGGCCAGTCCAGCCTGTGCCTCCAGCTTCACGCGCACTTCGCCATCCGGCCGGTTGTATTGGATGGCATTCGTCAGCAAGTTGGTGACGACCTGCGCCAGTCGTTCGCAATCGCCGGCTAGGGGCAGCGGTGCCAGGCCGGAAATGATTTTCACCTTACGCTCGTCAGCCAGCGTCTGCACCATGTCCACGCTGTCCAAAACCGTCCTGGATAAATCAAATGACATCCGTTTCAGGACTTCCTGCCCCGCATCGAACCGGGCGAGCTCGAGCAGGGATTCGATCAATCTCCGCATCCGTTGCGCCGCCCGCTGACACGCTTCGACCGTCTGTTTGTAACTCGCCGCCTCGCGCTCGCGGTTCAACGCCGTCTGCGTCTGGGTGAGAATGACGCTAACCGGCGTGCGCAATTCGTGCGCCGCATCGGACGCAAATTGTTTCTGCTGCGCGAAGGCGGTTTCCAGCCGGGCGAACGTGGAATTCAAAACCGCCGCCAACTGGCCGAGTTCGCTTTCCGCCTCGGCCACATCAATGCGCTGGGACAAATCGCCGGCGGAAATTTTGACCGCCGTGGTGCTGATGCTTGAAATTGATTTCAAAGCACGGGAAACCAGCCACCAACCGCCAGCCAGACCGAACAATAAAATAATCCCTCCAATCAAGGTGAATTCGAGCGCGCTGCGATGCAGTTCCCGTAATTCAGGCGTAATGTTTTTGCCAATCACAATCCACTCACCAGAAGGCACGCCGGTGTTGATTTCCCTGAAATCGCCATGCATCCAGGCCGCCCCTGGCTGGCCGGCCGCAAAACGCTGCGATTTCAATTCGGAATCAACAGTGATTCCACCATTGTATTTCACGGGAGGTTCATTTTGGGGCAGCGTTAGTGGAGCGTTTACATAACGTGCATTCCCGGATGACAGGTTTTGAATATTAGCCGGGGCATTGGTGGAGCGATCCAACTCCTGACCATTCCGGCTGATCACATAATAATAACCGTAGGCATTGGTGACGTTGAAGAAACCAGACAACCAAGAGGGCAGCACGAATTTGCTGGGGGCTGGAAGACGACGTGGCGGTGGGCCATCATCCGGTTGCTCGTCGGGCGGATTTCGGAAACGCGGACGCGGACGAATGGGTGGCGGCATGGATTCATGCAGCGCATTTACCAACATCCCAAACCGCAAATGCAATTCGCCGTCAATCCGCCGCATTTGGCGACCATATTCAAGTTGATAGGCCGTGACCCCAAAGCCGACCAGCACGGCCACCAGAATCAGGCCATACCAGAGTTGCAACCGCCACTTGATGGATTTGAAAATCTTCATTCGATGCAATAGCCGTGCCCGCGACGCGTCACGATGAATTCCGC
>JAJXXI010000036.1 GCA_021781185.1 bacterium | reverse complement strand
CCTCAAAGCTTCGGCAAAGGAAATTTTTGATTTGCAATACCATTTCAGCCCCAACTCACTGCGGCCTTTCAAATATTCGTAAAAGGCGGAGCTGCCGTTGTCCTTGAGCAAGTCCTGGCTGATGCTCAACGCTTCCGAATATTGCCCCGCCAAAATGCAGGTTTCCGCGAGCGCGCTGGCGACCTGCGTATTGAACGGAGACCGGCTCCTCAGTTCCTTGAGCAGGTTGATGGCCTGGGGCCGTTCTTTTTTCAAACGATAAATTTTGGCCTCCAGCAACTAGGCGGCCATTGAATCACCCGCTTTGAGATAGGTTTGCACGACGGTTAAGGCGGTGTCGTATTGCTTCTGCTCCACCAGCAAATCCGCATACTCGGCCAGATGCGAGTCGCTGCGATATCCGGTGGCAAACAGGCTGGCATAATTGGTCACGGCCTGATCCACCAAAGATGCCGGTGCCTGAAAGAACACCTGGCTGGCCCGCACTTCCGGCAACGCCAGTCGGGTGGCCGGCAAGGTGTCAAGAAAAGCCCGGGCTTCTCTGGGCCGATCAAGATGCTGCCAGGCATCCAGCGCGTTGAAGATATAGATCGTTTTCTGATCATTGGCTTTGGCGGCGGCAAGAAACAGGGGAAGCGCCAGCTCATAATCGCCCTGTTTGCCGTCATACAAACCCGCCTGGTTGAGAATGTAGGCATCAGTTTTGCCCCCCTGTTGTTCATCGAATCCGCCGATGGACAACAACGGGAAGGAATTTGTTGGCGATAAAAACCGGACGCGCGCCATCGCATCCGTCAGCACCGGTTCAATATCGCTGGCGCGCCGCTGTGTCCAGGCGGCAAGCAGAAACCCCTCGCCGCCGCCCTGCAAAATTTTGAAACGGTAGTGGAAGGTCAGTCCATTAAGGTCGCGGGAATAATCGAACTGTTTTCCACGCAGATCTCCATCCGTCACCATCTTCTCGTCAGTGAGATTTTCGTTGGGATTGGGAATGTCCAGGGTGGCGAGAAATGCCGAGACCAACGCCTCCGTGCTGATCTTTTCATCGCCGAGGCTGGCCGGCACCACCACCAAACAACTGTCTCCCTGGGAAAACCCCATTTCCGCCAGCGGCATTTTCAAGTCCAAACCGGGAAAGACATGCCAGGCCGAGTTCGTGAGCATCACCATAAAATGATGCCGGGCGGAATAATAATTGGTGGTGAACCCGTTGGAAAAAGCGGCCACCCGGTTGGGATCAATCAGTTCAAAACGGGAAAGCATCTTCTGTAATTCACCGGCCACGCGTTGCTGCTCATCAGAACTGGAAAATCCCACCAACTGGTAGGCGTAGCCATTGGTGAAACAATACCAATGCCGGTAGTGAATTTGATACGCGCCGATCTGGGCCTCCGTCTCCACGAGCAATCCATTCAAACCTTTCACGGTGCAGGGCACTTCGCTCACCACGCGACTGGAAGCCGCCGCCGTCTGGAGGTTGGCCTTGGCCGATCCCGGCGAGTTGCTCCGTGTCCAACCCCGGCCGGCTGCCCAGTTTTTCGGCAATGATGAAAAAATAGGCCTCCGGATTCCGGCGCATGAACGCCAGCTTGCTGGCTTTGTTCACCCGCGAAGCGTCGTAGGCAACCCAGGGACGATCAGGTGAGCGGAAGCGGAAATTCAAATCGTCGAAGGCGAGCATTTTGCCGGGCTGACTTTGACCGGAGGCCAATCCAAAACCATGAGCCCGCTGCCAACCTCGAATGAAGCCCACACTGGCGAACAAGAAGAAAACGCCCACCAACACCAGCGTCCAGATGGCTTGTGCCCGCCCCTGCGAATAGACGTTGGGTTGTCTGAAAACTCGACCAGCCCCAAAATCGCCAGCACAATCGCCGTAACCATTGTGGCCAGCAACGCCAGCCCCAAAATGCCGCCCGCGAAGGCCATCGCGGGTGAGGAGCCGATTTGCTTCACCACCACTCCCAGGCTGCCGGCAACAATGAGCGACAACAGCACGATCATCAATGAGAGCGCACATTTTGTGTTGGTTGCCGGCCGGCGCGAGATGGACCAGCATTTCAAGGCGCCCGCCAAAAGCGCAACCCAAACAAATACTTGTCCCGCCAAACGGCCGGATTCAGTGGCAGCATTCACCTCACTCAACATAAAATTTCCCTCGCCTCGGAGTTGTCCCGCAATCTGCTCACCCGGCAGATCCCCAACCGACGGTAATTTTGAGCGGGCGCGTTTTCAGGAACAAGCACATTCGATTACCTGCCGATTGAAGCATTGACGCGTTAAGTCGGAACATTGAATCCGCTTGCACCCCGTGGTCGGCTGCGGCTAAATCGCGGACATGAAGTCACTCACGGAACAGCTTTGGTTTGAAGTGCCCGGCCGGCGTGGATTCATCAACATCACCGGCACGGTGGAGGGATTGGTCACCCGGAGCGGGGTGCAGGAAGGTCTGTGTCTGGTGAACGCCATGCACATTACCGCCAGCGTCTTCATCAACGACGCCGAAGACGGGTTGCTGCACGACTACGAAGTCTGGCTGGAAAAACTGGCACCGCACGCGCCCATCCGCCACTACCGGCATAATCTCACCGGCGAAGATAATGCCGACGCCCATCTGAAGCGACAGGTCATGGGCCGAGAGGTCGTGGTGGCCGTCACGAAAGGCCGGCTTGATTTTGGCCCGTGGGAACAAATTTTTTATGGCGAATTTGACGGCGATCGCCGCAAGCGCGTGCTCGTTAAAATCATTGGCGAGTGATCCCCCGGCATCCCCCGGCCAGCGGAACGGCTTGAGCTTCCGACCGGTCAATCCCTTTTGAGCACGCTTAAAAATTTCATCGTTAGTATCTTACATCCATATCAAAATGATGTTGCCTTATGAGGCAAACGTGCGATGATCGAAATCATGAACAGGGTTATGATCAGAGGGAGCCAGCATAATGCCGGGAAATCGGCGATCGAGCCACGCAGGAAATTCAAGGTCTTCATCGTGGAAGATGAGCCGCTGGCTTTGCAGATGTATGAAGACTTGCTGATGGCCTTTAGCCCCGGCTCCTTCCAAATTCAAAAATTCACCGACGGTGATGAAGCATGGTCTGAACTCACCAAGATGGATCCCGATGCATTGATCACCGACATGGTTCATCCCGGTCTGGACGGCGGTGAGATGCTAAAGCTTTTGTCGGCCGAAAAAGTCACCTATCCCATTTTGGTGGTTGCCGGTGACGGCGAGTCTTCAGACTACTATAAAAATCTCCACCCGAATTTGAAGTTAAGCGTGCTGGCCCGGCCCTTTAAAGTTCAGTCGTTCCACCAACTGCTTTCCTCCTTGCTGCCGGGCTGTGACCATTTCACCCCTCTCAACGTAACCGCACGACCACTTTTGAAAATGGCCGGCGTTGCGCTGCGGTGAAAAAACCGCAGATACCGAAGCCCTTCTGAACAACCCACGACAATTGGATTTGAATTGTCGCCCGGGACGCAATTCATTTTCCACCGCAAACGAAAAACCTGCAAGCTGATCCAGTGTGGGAGAAATCACTCGTTAAGGCCGCCGTGACAGTAACCCGGAATGTTCTTCAAAACCGTGGTCAATTTGGTGGCGCGAGCCGAGAGCTGCTCCGCCTCCGCCGTCGGACAGGCCGGACCGGTTGTGGCTGAAGATTTCAACGGCAACCGCAGTTTTGATGAGAACATCAGTGCTGCGGGCAACACATGCAGAGATGAATTAATGGTATGAAGGCTTTCCGTGATCATGAACCCTTTTACCATGTTTTCGCGGCCGCTTCAATTCTTAATCATCCGTGCTCCGTCTCTTGAGGGCACAAACTCATGCCTCCAGCCATTTTGACCCAAAAGTGGGGCGACAAGAAACTATTGCCGGTGCCACCGTCATTACAAAAATGATCAAACCCGGCCCGGAATCGGGGCGGATGGCTTTCAATCCAAACGGAATGACCGCGTCGGCGATAGCAAGAATTCCATTTTCCCAGAGCCAGATCGCGA
>JAJXXI010000514.1 GCA_021781185.1 bacterium | reverse complement strand
TTATGAAAAGACCGCCGCCAACTTTCTGGCGCTGCTGCAATGCGCGGCGGCCCTGATTTGCTGGCGTATGTGCTGACTTTAACATGAACCTCTATTTACGGATAAGCTCTAAGTGTTTTCGACCGTAGATAAAACGTTAAAATATCCTTTGGGCTCAAATTCACCGTTTCTCGCAAATTCCGTTGTCCTTTATTAGTATGGGCTCTTGTCGTTGTTTCATCTATATCATGGCCCTAAATGATATGGTATTCGATCTTCGAGCCATTCGTAATCGCGGCTTGTGAAATTCATTATAGTCGTATTCCACGGTTGAGCATTAGCGAGTCCCTGCATTCGAACCGGGTAAATTGTCCTATTCCTACCTCCCTTTTCCAGCCAGGCATGTAATTCCACATGGCCGTCGGCAAATGAAAAGCTGCCGGCTCCGTTATGATAGCTGGCCGGCAAGTTCCGCCAGCTTTCCTGGCCGGGCGGATACCCCGGATTGATCATGAAACAGCCATCATCAATGCTGTCGGCATGTTCATCCAGGAACACGAACACCTGACTGGGCCCGGGCGTGTCCAGATCCGTCATTTTCTTGGCAGAAAAATACTTTCTCCCATTCTGGTTGATGAACTGGGATTTTTGATCCAGCGAACCGCTCATGGAGACGCTACGGGTGCGCGGGCCAGGATTGGCCGAACTTTGGTAATGGTCCGAAGGACACTTATAGACTTTTGCTGTTCTTACATAATTTGCCATGGCGGCCAACTTGGGATCGGTCAGAACCTGAGTGTTTGTGTTGATGGAGTCAGGTCCCCAGGTTAAGTATCCCCCGCCGATCCATGAATAGGGGCGTGACACATTCTCCATCAGCTTTCCCTTGTTGTCGTCGGCATAAATGCTCCATCCGATGGTCAGTTGCTTGAGATTGTTCAGGCATGAAGTGCCTTGGGCCTGGGTTTTCGCATGACTGAGAACAGGCAGAAGCAAGGCCGCCAGGATGCCGATGATGGCCACAACCACCAGCAATTCGACCAAGGTAAACGCCCTGGCTTGATTATTGTTCGTGACTGCGAGTTGAAGGTGGGGACCGCTTCTGCGCATTTTTTTTGCGACAAAAGGCAGCACGGTGGGGCTGACCTGCTGGTCAGCCGAATTTCTGTGGCAAGATAAGCTTTGGCGGCGCAGCAACGCCGCCCTACCCAGCATAATGCGAGAATCCGTCCTGGCTTTGGTTGAACTGGATTTCATGTTTTATCTAATGAGGTTTGATTCAATATTGGTTAAGAACGAACACCGCCGCCTTGCCGTAAGCATCCTTGTAATTCTCCGGCTGGAATGCGTGCGGCGTGTTGCGTTCATAGCTGATGCGGCTGGGAATCAAACGTCCACTTGCCTCCTTCAAAAATTTCTCCGCGCCACCAAATGTGTATGCCGTGCCGTTAAATTGGTCGCTGTCTCCAATCATGATGAACACACTCGGAAATGTCTTCTTGGAAGACGCATTGACAATATTGGGATAAGCAGCCGCTTCCACCAAAAGCAGTCCACGCCACCGTTCTGGATACTCATTAACCAGATAGCTCGCCGTGCCGGTCGTGATGCTTTCACCCATAATATAAATGCGATGTGGGTCTATGTTGGGAATGTTGGTTATCGCGTCATAGACGGCCAGCGCATTATCTTCGGTTGGTGTTACACCCCATTTCGTGATGTCGAGGCGATTCGGCGAGACGTAATAAATACCGCAATTGGCTAGAAATTCCGCATCCCGCCCGTGATCATGACGGCTGGATGAAGTCATGTCCATTATCACCGGATACTTTCTGCCTGGTTGCAGATGCGAAGGGCACAGATAATAATAATTCACCACCTGTCCCGATCTGTTGGTTGTGGTGGCCTCGATGGGTGGCGTGGCGTAGGCGAAATGGTATCCGGCCTGGATTTGAAGCAAGTCCGCGCGTTTCCTGGTCGCGATGTCATATCGGACAAGAGAAGACTGGCCTCGTTCATCGCAAGTGATGGCATAAATGTCCGCTTCCTTATCCCCCACGGCAACCGAGTGCAAGTTCATGACTCCGGTGTCAAAGATGTTCGGTCGAAACGCTTCGTTTGCGGTTTGCAAGTTCAACTCGTCGCTGCCGCCGGTATTCTTATCTAAAAACAAAAATCCTTTCCCGTTTTCGATCCATCGTCCGTTACACGCGTTGTGTTGCAAAACACTTCGCCGCAGTTGATGTGGCGCATACGAGCAGATTTCCGTTTGATTGCCATTCGACGTTTTGGCCGCTGTAAACAGATACGTCCCTGTCGTTGGCGAGTAATCGAGGTCACTCAGCACCTCTCCAGCGAAATCTGTAATCTCTGCCACTTGCCCGGATACGAAATCAAATGCCCATAGACCGCCCTTGTCTGTGTAAGCAATTTCATGATCGGAAATGGCTTTTGCATCGCCGTCGGAATTGGTGCAGGAAGAAATTTTGGTAAGTCCTGGTTCTCCAAGTTTTCCGTGCCAGACGACATGACTTAAATTGCAGGCATAAACGCCACAATCATCCGCCGTCAGCACCAGGGTGTTGTCCGAAAGCCAGATTCCGCTCTGCGCCCTTTCGGACTCATCCATCTGGAAGATTTTAAGTTCCTTGCCGGTCGTGCTGTCGCACCAGAAAATTCCCTGGTTATGCTTTGCTCCTTTGGCGCAATAGGCGAAATACCGGGAAGACGGCGACCATCCAATCCACACAAATCCCATGTCGGCCGAAATACTCCGGATTTGTTTCACGACATGGGTTGTTAGGGTTTTCAAGTCCACCTGGACGACATCCACATCATCGGAAACGTATTTCAACAACAACATGTTGTTGCCATGAATTTGGGGCGGGTTGTTTCTGAAATCACCGATTCCATGAAGGTAAATTTCATCGGATATCTGCTTGATGTGTAGTGGCAGACTGGCCTTTGTCCAATGCTGAAGGCCGGTAATCAATAGCAAGAAGATGATCGCGCCGAGACTCCAACCGCAGATCAGCTTTCCAAGCGGTGAAACGATCAGTTTTCGAGCGCGGGACTTGTTATCAATGAGCTTGCTTTCAATTCCCGGTCTTGGAGCTTCCGGTTTTGACCGGGGGATTGCCGCCGTTCCCAGCGCCTTGGGGGGATTGCCCGGAACGCGCTGCACCTTGCCGCAGGTGGGACACTTCATGAACCGGCCCGCTTCAGACACGTCCACCATAATGTGCTGGGAGCAGGACGGATCCGCGCAGGAGAATTTGATGTCCTTGGATTTGGGAATTTCCAGAACCACTCCACACGCCGGACATGGAACCGACTGTCCCGCCAGCACGTCATCCACCTCGACGCGCTGGCGGCATTCCGGATTGGAGCAATTGATTTTCATTCCCTTGATCCACTTTTAACTTGGGATGCACTCGGGCTTTCCAGCAATCACCTCGCGTGCTACTGTGGGCGATTTTTTTCTACTGGCCAGCCAATTGAGAATAAGCAGAGAGACGGAAGCAAGGAACAGTCCTGTAAAAACGATGAGCCACGTTTTTACGAGCGTGGTGGGAGCAATGGGAATCTGGCTGTTCAAATTACCCAGGCAATTGAGAAAACTGGCATTGCGGCTCCACAAGGAGCCAATTTCATACACCAGTAGATTGCAAGAAAACCAAGCTAGACAAGACAGTTTCGAGTTTGTCCAATTTTCACTGCCTGTGAGCAGGAATGCCGAAAGCGCAAGGCTGCCGATGGCGACGAGGTAAAGAACCTTGCGACTGGAGATAAAAAACAACTCATCCGTGCCGTCGAGAACCAGCCCGGCGGAGGATGTCACCCACCAAATCAATACGCCGAAAACAAACCACCCGACTCCGACGCAAAATAGAAAACTGTTGATAATCAGCTTAGAGCTTATCCGTAAATAACAGTTGTGTGATATGAAACTGTGTTTATGCTGTCGGCATGGCCAAAACTCAATCGTGGGAAGTTTCTGATGAACTCTGGCAACACGTTCAGCCCTTG
>JAJXXI010000112.1 GCA_021781185.1 bacterium | reverse complement strand
GCCTTGAACGGCGTCGCGCTGAAATCCGAATCCACCCGCGCCATGTTCGCGCGCAGTTCGGCCACGATTGGCTTGGCGTAGTTGATCAACGCTTCGTCGTCGTTGAGCGTGATGACGCGCACCTGATCCGGCGCGAGCCAGAGCGGGAAGTTGCCGGCGTAATGCTCGATGAGGAAGCCGATGACCCGCTCTTGCGTGCCGAGCGGAGCGTCAACGCCATCAACGCATGAACAACAATGTTGAAAGCAGAAGACTGATTATCCTCGGATCATCGGTAGCCCACTGATCATCCCGGGTTGCTAACAAACCGAATGGCGCCCGATAAACAGGTTTTTCGATGAAAGACTGCAACCCGCGCACATCTTCGGGGGTGAGGCGGCCAGCACAGTTTCCGCGCCGGTCGCCCCCGCCTTGCCCGTGGCCAAAGCCGCCAAACGCAGCCGCAAACATGATCGTTCGCATGCTTCGCGTGCTCGCTAATCCCAAATTACAAACACTCGACATGTTCTGGATTTCTGGACAAATTCGATCAAATCAAAGCAAAACGATGCCGATTTGGCTCCAAAGCCTAAACTAAAAATATGGTCATACATGTATTTGTATTTTCTTCTCCTTGTTTGGGGAGGAGAGGGGGGAAGCGTTCGCATGGTTGTCGTGGTTCGTGGTGAATGGGCTCGGCCCGACGGAGTTTCACCCCACCCAATCCGTGTTTCAACCGTGTGAATCTGTGGCCAAGAGTCAGGCTTTCAGCTTGCGCTCCAGAATCTCGCCAACGAGCGCGGGGTTGGCCTTGCCTTTGGAGAGCTTCATCACTTGGCCCTTGAGCGAATTGAGCGCGGCGACCTTGCCGGCCTTGTAGTCGGCCACGGGCGCGGGATTGGCGGCGATGGCTTCGTCACAGAATTTTTCAATCGCGCCGGTGTCGCTGACTTGAGCCAGACCTTTTTCCTGCACGATGGCAGCGGGAGCCTTGCCGGTGGCGAACATCTCGGCGAACACCTGCTGCGCGGCGGAACTGCTTATGGTCTTGGCCTCGACGAGACCGACAAGTTCCAATAACGCCTCGGGCTTGAACTTCAGGTCGGCCAGCGTGGACAGCTTCAGGTCGGCCAGTTCGATGCCGAGCGCCGCCTGTTCCTCGGCTTCGGCCTCGTTCGCCTCGGCGAGCTTGGCTAGCAGGTTGTTGATGATCCAGTTGGCAACGGCCTTTGGATTCTTCGACTGCTTGGCGAGACCCTCAAAATAATTGCCGAGCGCCACGTTGCTTTTGAACACTTCCGCGTCGCCCGCCGGCAATTGATAATCGCGCATGAAACGCTGTTTGCGTGCGATGGGCAGTTCGATGACCCGCTCCTTCACCTCGGCCAGCCACTCGTCGGTCGGCGCGAGCGGCATCATGTCTGGCTCGGGGAAATAGCGGTAATCGTGCGCGTCCTCCTTCGTGCGCATCTGCTCGGTGATGCCCGCGACGTCGTCCCAGCGGCGCGTGGATTGGATGAGCTTGCCGCCGCTTTTCAAAACCTCGATCTGGCGCTGGATTTCGTATTCCGCCGCGCGGCGCACGCCGGAAAAGCTGTTCATGTTCTTGATTTCGATCTTGGCACCGAGTTCCTTGGTGCCGACGGGGCGCACGGAAATGTTCACATCGCAGCGCACCATGCCTTTTTCCATGTCGCAATCGCTCACGCCGCCCTGGTGCAAAATTTCCGTGAGCGCGTTGAGATAGGCGTAGGCCATGTCCGCGCCGGTGATGTCCGGCTCGGAAACGATTTCGAGCAACGGCACGCCGGCGCGGTTGAAATCCACGCCGCTGGTGCGGTCAAAGTGCGTCAGCTTGCCGACATCTTCTTCGAGGTGCGCGCGAGTGATGCGGACTTTCCCCATGCCTTTGACGGAGCCGGGACCGTTGAATTCAAATTCCACGAATCCGTTCGCCGTGCTCGGCTTGTCATATTGCGTGAGCTGGTAATTCTTGGAGGCGTCGGGATAGAAATAGTTTTTGCGGTCGAACTTCGCGTAGCGCGGGATTTCGCAGTTGAGCAGATAGCCGGTCAGGACGGTTTTGCGCAGCGCCTCCTCGTTCGGCACGGGCAACACGCCGGGCATGCCGAGGCAGACGGGACAGACGTTCGTGTTCGGTTCGGAACCATATTGGTTCGCGCAACCGCACCACATCTTGGATTTCGTTTTGAGCTGGACGTGGGTTTCCAGTCCGATGACGGCTTCGTATTCCATTGCAGGCAAAATTTAACCACGAATGGACACGGTTGCACTTGTGATTTGCATAAAAAACGGTCAACCTCCCAGCGTCGTTGGGTTGGTCACATCGCCCTTGTTGTAGTCAACGTAGGCTTCGGTCAAATCAGCGGCATACATCACCGCGTTGGCCTTGCCGACATTCAGGTTGATGTGCAGTTCAAATTCCTTCGGTGCTACGGCGGCGCACAGTTCCTTGAACGTCACCTTTGTCGGCTGGCCGCGCTTGAGGCTCCAGAGAATTTTCTTTCCGCCCGCTCCAGAATAGCCGATGTCAATTTTCTCCTCCACCACGGTTGCCGGCGAGTAGCCGATTGCGTCAATAATGCGGCCCCAGTTCGGGTCGCCGCCGTGCCAGCTTGTTTTCACCAGCGCGCTGTTCGCCACGGCCCGGGCGGCGGCATCAGCGTCCTGAATCGTCTTTGCGCCGTTCACGCGCACCGTCACGACGCGGTGAACGCCTTCGCCGTCGCGCACGATCATTTTGGCCAGTTCGAGGCAAACGTGATTTAAAGCGGCTTGAAAGGTGGCCAAATCCCGGCTTGCGGCACCGGCTCGCGAGGACGCTCGCCCCACCAGCTTGTTGTTGTTCGCCAGGCCGTTTGCCAATACTAAAACCGTGTCGTTGGTGCTCATGTCGCCATCCACGGTGATGCGGTTGAAACTGTGGGCCACGGCTTCATTCAGCGCAGTTTGCAACGCTTTGGAATCAATCGCTGCGTCCGTGGTGATGAAGCACAGCATCGTCGCGTGGAGGCCGCCGTGGGGCAGGGCGGCGGGACGTTTGCCGGTCGCCGACATGCCGGGCTGGATCATGCCGGCACCTTTGCAAATGCCGCCGATGCGAACCGTTTTGCCACCCAGCTTGAATTCAATCGCCACCTGTTTCGACCGCGTGTCGCTGGTCATGATGGCTTCGGCGGCGTGATCGGCGTGCGCCGGGGTGGCGCCGAGTTCCATGGCTGCTTCGAGAATGCCGGCACGGATGTTGTCCATCGGCATTGTCACCCCGATGCGGCCGGTGGACCCCACCAGCACGCTGCCACCGGGCAATTTCAGCGCCTGCTCGGTGAATGAAACCATCTCGCGCGCATCGGCCAAGCCGGGTTTGCCCGTGCAGGCGTTCGCGTTGCCGGAATTGACCACCACCGCCCGCGCCGTCCCGCGCTGGACTCGTTCCAGGCACACCTTCACCGGCGCGGCGCACACCTGGTTGGTCGTGAACATGCCGGCAACCGTCGCCGGCACGTCGGAAACGATCAGCGCGAGATCGCGTTTCTGGCCCTTGTTCGAGCCTTTGCCCGTGCCGATTTTTTTGATGTCACAAAACACGCCGCTGGCTTGAAAGCCGATGGGCGCCACGATGGAACCGGGAATTTCTTTCAAGGTCATTTTCAACTTTAATTTATTCAAAACAGATTCGCATTTTGAGTTTTTAGATTTCGGTTGGAAAGCCCAGAATAAAAACAACCGCGAATCATACCGCCGGCGTCTGAAATTACTTTGCGGCGCGGGCAGTTTGCTGCTTATCCGGATTCGCCCCCGGTTCAGCCAGGAGACGAAGCGGCGATCTGCCGAAGATCAGCCCCGGTTTTGCCGGCGGTTCATTTGAGCTCGAAATATTTTTGAGGACTGGCAATGAGGTTGGTGTAGGGGCTAGTGGCGCCGGTGATTTTCGTGAACCCGGCGTTGAGCGTCGGTGCGCTGTAGAGGGAAAGCGTGGGAGATCTCCAGATTAAGATCACGGCATTGCCGTCCCGCTGC
>JAJXXI010000179.1 GCA_021781185.1 bacterium | reverse complement strand
GGAGCAGTTCCTCTTCCGAAACCGAAAGCACCAACCAACACGCCATCGGCGAGGCAGCCGTTGACGAATGAATGGTTTTTACTCTCTGGAAATCCGGTCGCAGCGGGCAATCCCGTGGGCAAGGACGGATTTGTCCGCCAGTTTGAGACGCCGGCGCTGTGCGTCACGCGCACTGCGGCGGCCAAACCGAACGGCACGGTGCTGTTGCTCCCCGGCGGTGCCTACAAACTCCTCGACATAACCGATGAAGGTTCACGGACGGCAAAGGCCTTGAACAACTTCGGTTACGACGTCGCGATGCTGGAATACCACGTGAACTCCGGCCCGAACACCCGCGACCTGGCCTTGACCGACGCCATGACGGCATGGCGGCTGTTGAAGACGCATCCGGACGATCTGGGCGTTCACAGCCAGCGGTTCGTTTTGATGGGTTATTCGGCCGGCGGCCATCTGGCGGCACGGTTGGAGGAAAAGCTGGGCGCTTCGGCGAGCGCGCAACCGGATGATCTCATTCTGGTTTATCCCGCCTATTTAAACGAACACGCCGCCGGGTCCGCCGCGCCCAGGGTGCCGCCGCCGCCGCACCCAACCGCGCGCCTGGTGGTGATCATGGCCACGAACGACCGGCCGGCTTGGGTGGAAGGCGCCACCAATTATGTGGTCGCGTGGCGCAAGGACGGCGGCTACGGGATTTTTCAGGCGTTTAAGAACGGCGGGCACGGGTTCGGGATGAAGACGAATCTCACGGGCGACATCGCCCAATGGCCGGCGGTGCTGGATTATTTCCTCCAAAACGGCCCGAACCCCGGCGCCGGCCCGTTCAACACGTTTCTGCCCTGGTTCCTCAGGAACAACCGCGACCGGCTGCGGACCTTCCGAAGGGACGCGGCGGCAGACCAGGGAGCGATTGTTTTCTTTGGCGATTCCATCACGCGAAAATGGGACATCGCGATGGCCTTCCCGGATTTGAAGGCGGCCAACCGCGGCATCTCCGGCGACACGACGCGCGGGATGTTGTGCCGGGTCAAGGACACAGTGCTGGACTTGCATCCCAAGGCGATCGTTTTCATGGGCGGCATCAACGACCTGACCTGCCAGCCGCAGGGAACGCCGGAAACCATCGCCACGAACGTGCGCTCCATTCTGGAGCAAATCCACACCGCGACACCCGACACGCCGGTGCTGGTTTGTGAAACGCTCCCCAGCAAGGGCGCGCCGCTGGAAACCATTCAAGCCGTCAATGCGGTCGTGGACAAGGTCATCGCGGATTTCCCGAACGCCCATCGCGTGAAAACCTATGCCGCGTTTCTGAAGCCGGACGGCACGGAGAATTTTTCCCTGTTTGTGGACGGCACGCATCCCAATGCCAGGGGCTACGCCATCTGGGAAAAAATCCTGGTGCCGGAACTCGACAAATATGTTCAGGCGCATTGATTCGCTTGCGGCAGCGCTGCTGATACTGCTCGGCCTGTCCTGCGGGCCGGTGGCGGCCGCGCCGGCAAATCCCGGCGTTACCAACCAGTTTGTGAAACTGAACGGCGATGCCGGCGGCAAGCGCTTTGACGGCATCGGCGTCGTTGACGGTGGCGGGGCGACTTCAGTGCTGCTCAAGGATTATCCCGGGCGGCAGCGCAGCCAGATTCTGGACCTCGTTTTCAAACCCAAGTTCGGCGCGTCCATCAGCACGCTTTTGGCGGAGATTCCTGGCGATGGTAATTCGACGCAGGGCTCCATGCCCAGCCACATGCATACGCGTGATGACCTCAACTACCACCGTGGCTATATGTGGTGGATTCTGAAGGAGGCTAAGGAGCGGAATCCGAATCTCACGCTCGATGCCAACATTTGGAGCGCACCTGGATGGATTGGCAACGGGAATTTCTGGTCGCAGGACGCTGCGGATTATGACGTGAAATGGCTTCAAGGACTGCGGGACGTTTACGGATTACAGCTCAACGCCATCGGCTGTCGCAATGAAAAAGGGGCCAGTTACGACTTTGTGGAAAAACTCCGGGCGACCCTCAACGCCAACGGTTTTGGAAAGGTTAAAATCCACGCCTTCGACAACTGGCCGAGCAACAGCTTGAACTTCGTCAAGGAGATGCAGTCTGATGAAAAGCTGCGCGATTCGATTGACATCATCAGCGCCCACACTTTCATGAGATTCCCGGTTTCGGCGGAGGTGCAGACGATGGCCGCCGAGATGCACAAACCCATTTGGAACTCAGAGGAACATGTCTATTTGAAGGGATTCGATTGTGCCATCAGCATCGTTCACACCTTCAACGAGAATTTCATCCGCAGCGGTGCGACTAAAATTGTGAACTGGTATGACATCGCGGGGGTGTATCCGCTTGAACCGTATTCGCACGACCCGGCCATGCTGATTGCGAATTCGCCGTGGAGCGGGCATTACCAAGTGCGAGAGGCGTTGTGGGGCTACGCGCATTACGGGCAGTTCACCCAAGCCGGCTGGCAATACCTCAACGGCGGCTGCGGTGAACTGGCCGGTGGCGGCAGCTTCGTGACGTTGAAATCACCAGGCGACGATTACAGCATCATCCTTGAAACCAAGAATGCCAAAGCGCCGCAACAAGTCCGTTTCCAAGCCGACGGCGGCTTGTCCACCAAGGCGCTGTGCGTCTGGTTCAGCGATGCGAAGAAGCAATTCGTCCGGCAGGCGGACATCCAGCCGGTGAACGGCGCGTTCACCATCACGTTGCAACCTGATTTCATTTATTCGCTCTCGACCACCCGGGGCCAGCAGAAAGGTTCCTTCGACAACATTCCCGCAGCAAAGCCGTTTCCATTTCCCTATTACGAAACGTTTGACGAATATACGAACCCGGCAGAATGGGGCTATTTGCCGCGTTACACCGCCGACATTGACGGCGCCTTCGAGATTGCCGAACGGCCGGACGGTCAAGGCAAATGCCTGCATCAAGTCGTTCCGATGCCCACGATTTCCTGGGCACCGGGCTGGCAGCCTTACACCATCCTCGGGAATGACCAGTGGCAGAACTACGAAGTCAGCGCGGATGTTTATTTGAATCCCGGTGATTCGGCTGCTGTGATGGGCCGGATCAACGACGTCGGCACCGGCTACGGCTTCATTCCAAAGGGTTATTTTCTGGCACTCTCAGACGGTGGCCAATGCCGCCTGGTCGTCGTTCGCGGCAAGAAGGAAAGGAAGAAAACCGTGGGCGACGCCGAACAGCGGGCGCTCATCAAGGCTGGACAGGACGATAGCGCGGGCGGGGAAAAGGTGTTGGGCACCAATCAAATTGCCAACGTCGGCCCCAACCAGTGGCACAACCTGAGAATTCGCTTCGAGGGTTCCACCATCACCGGATTCGTTGATGGCCAGCCGGTGCTGACGGCAACCAACCTGCTCTATTCGCACGGCATGGCCGGGCTGTTGGCCATGGGTGGCAGGAAGCATTTCAGCACGCCGTATTATGACAACCTGTTGATCAAGGGCATCAAAACCCCAACGCCCAAACCCATAGCAACCCTGCCAAATCAGTCGCCAATTTACTAAATTATGCGTTTGTTAAAACCGGTTGCGCGCATTTTCACGGAGCCACAGCGGATTTTACCAATGGCCCTTGAAATTCAAAATTGTCGGGGTAAATGGTGGCAAAGCTGCGTCACCGTGAACGATGCAAATGCCGTTAGAATCCTCGCCTTCCGTGGCAAGGGCTTCCTGTCTCGGCTCACGTTCACGACCTGCCTGTTCGCCGGTTTTCTTCTCGGTTGGCAATTGGAGGCTGCGGATTCATTGGCCGAGGCCTTCCGCAACCCACCTGAATCGGCCAAGCCATTGATCTTTTGGCAGTGGATGAACGGGGTCGTGAGCCGTGAAGGCATCACCGCCGACCTTGAAGCATTTAGGCAGGTTGGCTTAGGCGGCGTGCAGAATGAGCAAATCGGCGGAACGAACCAAGCTTTGGCCGACGATCCAGGCATCCAGATCGGCAATGAAAAGTGGCGGAAGTTGATGCGCTTTGCGATGGACGAG
>JAJXXI010000640.1 GCA_021781185.1 bacterium | reverse complement strand
CGCCTTGCCCAAAACCACGTTTTCATGCTCGGTATTGCCCACTTGGCCAATCGTCGCATAGCACTCTTCATTCACCTTGCGAATCTCACCTGAAGGAAGGCGAATCTGCGCATACCCCTCGTCGCGGGACATCAAGGTCGCCGCCACGCCAGCCGAGCGGACAATTTGACCGCCGCGACCCGGCGTCAATTCCAAATTATGAATCGCCGAACTGACCGGAATCGCCTTCAACGGAAGGCAGTTTCCAATTTCCGGTGGAGCCGTCGGCCCGCTAGAAACCGTGACACCAACCTTGATGCCAACCGGGGCGATAATGTAACGCTTTTCACCATCCTTGTATTGGAGCAGCGCTAGACGCGCCGAACGCATCGGATCATATTCGATCGCCGCAACCGTGGCTTCGACACCATGCTTGTTGCGCTTGAAATCCACGAGGCGGATTTTCTGCTTGTGACCGCCGCCGATGCCGCGAGCAGTGACGCGGCCATACATGTTGCGGCCACCAGTCTTCTTGCGGATTTCCACAAGCGACTTCTCCGGCTTCGTCTTGGTAATATCGCTGAAGTCCGCGATCGTAATGTATCGCGTGGACGGCGTCAGCGGTCTAAATGTTTTAACGGGCATAATAGCTAAAGTTTTTGTCAGCAACTTTTTGAAGTTGGCAGGCCATCAATCCTGTCCCTAGGCGGGATATCAGTTATCGGTCTGCAAACATGCTGTCCTGACGACCTTACGGACGACGAGGAGCGAGGAAAATATCAAACCGGAAATTGAATGCAACATCTTTTTTAAAATTATTTGCCTGATCTCATTTTCCAATGTGGAAAACACACGGTTCATACGCCTCATCACGTGAAGTTTATCCTAGCAAATAGAGGCTTTTCGCCTGACCACATCACCAAATAGCCGCAAACGATTCATCAGAAGTTTTCCCCCGCTTTTCTTTCTCTCGCCAAACTTCCCGCCTCTGGCATTGCCCGGTGTCTGCATTCCGATAAATTGAGCGCGTGAAATCTAAAGGTATTGTTTATCTCGTCGGGGCCGGCCCTGGCGATGCCGGCCTGCTGACGCTGCGCGGCGCGGAATTGCTGCGGCGTGCCGAAGTCATCATCTGTGACGTGCTGGTGAATCCGGAACTGCTCCGCCTCGCGCCGGCGGACGCGGAAATCATCGGACGCGGCAACCACAAGCGCGCCGGCGGACTCTCGCAGGAACAACTCACCGAACTCATGCTGGTGCGTGCCCGCGCCGGTAAAATCGTGGTGCGGCTCAAAGGTGGCGATCCTTTCATCTTCGGCCGTGGCGGCGAGGAAGCCGAGACCCTGGCCGCCGAAAAAATCGCTTTTGAGGTGGTGCCTGGCGTTTCGTCCGTGGTGGCGGCCGCCAATTACGCCGGCATTCCGCTCACGCATCGCGAGCATTGTTCCAGCTTCACGGTTTTCACCGGCCACAGCGATTCCGCCGACGCACTCACCGCGCTGCGCTACGAGCAAATCGCCAAGATTCCCGGCACCAAAATCGTGCTGATGGGCATGGACAACCTTGCCGACTGGACAAAATCACTCATCGCCCACGGCATGTCGCCGGAGACACCCGTGGCCATCGTCCATCGCGGCACCACCGGCCGTCAAAAGTCCATCTCCGGCACGCTGGCAAACATCGCAAAACTCGCGACACGCGAAAACATCACGCCACCCGCCATCACCATTCTCGGCGACGTCGTAAGGCTGCGCGAAAAACTGAACTGGTTCGAAGCCAAGCCGCTGTTCGGCAAACGCATTGTCGTCACGCGCCGTTCCGAACAGGCGGGAACGTTTGCCCAACGCCTCGCGGAGCTTGGCGCGGATGTTTTGGAAGTGCCGACGATCAAGCTCACGCACCCGACGGAACGCGATGCGATCATTGATTGCCTGCTGGAATTGAACTCCTACGACTGGCTGATATTCACCAGCGCCAACGGCGTGACGGCGTTCTTTGAAATGTTCTTCAAGCGGTTTCAAGATTTGCGCGACATCGGCGGTGCGCGCATCGCGGCCGTGGGCCCGGCCACAGCAGCCAAACTGCGCGAGCTGCATTTGCAGGTGGATTTGCAGCCGGAAGAATTCATCGGCAAAAAAATTGCCGAAGCCTTCAAAAAATATCAGGACATTGACAACGTGAAGATGTGCCTGCTCCGCGCCGAAGTGGCCAACAAGGATCTGCCGGATGCGCTTCAGGAAATGGGCGCCATCGTGGACGACATCGCCATCTATAAAACCGTGGCCGAAACCGAGGATCGCACTGGCGCCGCCGCCAGACTGGCGCAGGAAGGCGCGGACTGGGTGACCTTTACCAGCAGCTCAACCGTGGAGCATTTCCATACGCGTTTCGACCTGCCCAAGCTTGTGAAACAATTTCCCCGGCTCAAGCTCGCCTCCATCGGCCCGGAGACAACCAAGGCGATTGCCGCGCGGGGACTGAAGCCGGCGCTCGAAGCCAAGGAATACACGACCGAGGGATTGATCTCGGCCTTGCTTAAAGCGGAAAAAGCATAGTGGAAGCCTTTAAAAACCTTCACTCACGGAACATTTTGAACCTTTTCCCAGGTCCGATTTCATCGGGCTGGTGATTAATGGCAAGGAAGAAAACGTGCCGGTTAATTTGAAGTCGGGTTGCTTTTTTGCATCAACTTTTGATAAGCCGCTTTCTGTTCTGGAGTCGTGAGATACTGGCCCACCTGTTCCATAGTGACTCTTTTACTCCCATTAATTTGAGGCGCGGCGGCCAATGCAGCATTCATCGCTGGAGCTAAAACAGCCAGCGCATCCGAATCTTCAGCACTTGTCCCACTCACTCCGGCCTTTCCCAAACCCCATTGAGAACCACTATCTGGAACTTTCAATGTTATGAGCCAGTCTCCTTGTTTTTCGTTCATATTTGCCTGCGGAATGCTGTTTGCCGGAACGATTTGATAACGCTGCTGCAAAATATCCACTTCAGTGGCATTCTCGAAATATGACGCTAGTTTTGAAAGGTCGGCAGGAAACCGTCCATCATTGGCATCAAGATATTTTCTCAAAGCTGTATCTGCCAAGTCGAGAAATCTGCCTTCGCCTCTGGCGCGCAAATCGGCAAAGGCAGCGCGATAATCGTCGTCGGCGGCGAGTGTGCGATTCGCGGCATATAGCCAATCTTGTTCGGTGAGAAATTGAAGTTCAGGAATTTTTGCCTCCGGTGTTTGTTCTAGTCGTTGTTTCAGTTGTCGGACGCGGTCAATCCATGCCTTATCCGCCAATTCCGTCCCATTTTTTGTGGCATTTGATTTCCATTGTGCAAGTTCTTGCGAATCGCGGCGCAAGCGTGTTACCTCAGCACGCAATTTGAGGAGCTCATTTTCATTTAAGCCGGATTGCAACTGCAAATTTTCCGCCAGTAATCCGCTCACTTGGTTTGTGGCGGCGTCATGCTCGCTCTGCAATTCCTGGATTTGTTCTGCCAGCGTCATTTAGTTTTGCCGAAGTGTTTGATTTTGTTCGCGCAATCGTGCGGCTTGATGCGCTTCAAAAACGCCCGCGCCAACAGCGACGGTGAGCGCGGCGGTGATGACGGCTTTTTGGAGTGTAGTCATGGCAATGGTCTTGGTGGCGGCAATTATAGTTGATGTATGGACGACCGTTCCGGCTAAAACAGCGGACGCGGAAATGGTCGCAGCCATTCCAACCGGCACGGCCTGGACGGCGTTGGCGGCAATCACGGCGGCCAGCCCGCTTGCACCTATCGTCACGTTGCGTTTGGAGAAAAACTCGCGCAACTGTTCCACGGCTCGGCTGACCCGCTTTTGCGCGGCATCTTCGCTCGCGCCCAACGCTGCGCCGACTTCGCGCAGAGACTTGTTTTCAAAAAAGCGCAGCAAAATTGCGCTGCGATCCGTTTCCTCAAGGGCCGCCATTGCGTCATCGAGCAGCGGTTGGATTTGTCTCCAATCATGGTCAGTAGCATTCATGCCGGTCATCTCCACGGCGACTTGTTCGCGTAATTGGCGG
>JAJXXI010000583.1 GCA_021781185.1 bacterium | reverse complement strand
GCGCAACCGCGCAATAGTGCAGGGAAATCCTTTGTCAGCCATTCGTCTCCTTCCGTCGCTGACCATCGTTGTTCAATCATTCTCCAAGCCTGCTCAATCATCCCGC
This sequence comes from bacterium, assembly GCA_021781185.1. Classification (GTDB taxonomy): domain Bacteria; phylum Verrucomicrobiota; class Verrucomicrobiia; order Limisphaerales; family UBA11358; genus UBA11358. The sequence continues at coordinate 3,918 of JAJXXI010000583.1, read as the reverse complement.
AACCTTGTCCGGCCAGCGCACAGAGTTGTTGGACGGCTGACCATGCCTGTGCCACGGTCGCCCAGACCTGCGGAATTATTCACCATGCCTGCGCGGGCATTCCGCAAACCTGTCGGATCATTGCACAAGCCTGTTGGACGATTCCACAGGCGTGTGGAATCATCCAACACGCCCATTCAACCACTGCAAACACTTCAAAATCAGACTTTTGGCAAAAATCCCCGCTTTTCAGCCTCCTAACTCCCATCTCCTAATTTATGGCCAAATCCTACTACCTCCCTTCCGACGACGCCGGACGCTTGAGCTGGTTGAATAACTTCTCCGCCAAACTGCCCAGCTATTCCGCTGCGCTGGGACTCACGGCGGGAGACGTGGCTTCCGTGACGGCTGATGCCGCGTTTTTCAGCTACGCGTTGAGTTCCCAGCAGCAAGTCGCCGCCTACGCGCAGCAATGGACGACCTATAAAAATGCCGCCCGCGATGGCAGCGCCCCCGCCCTCGGCCTCGCGCCCGTCGCGCCGAACCTGGGCGTTGCCCCGGCGGCGGTAGCGCCCGGCATCATCAGCCGCATCAAGGCCATCGTCGCCCGCATAAAAGTCGCGCCCGGTTATACTGATTCCATCGGGCAGGCATTGCAGATCATTGGCGCAGACCAGACCGTGGACGTGAACTCCCTGAGACCCGTCCTTACCGTGGAACTGGATGCCGGGCAAGTGGTGGTGGGCTGGACGAAACAAGGCATGGATGGAATTGAGATTCAAGTGGATCGTGGCACCGGCTTCTTATTTCTGGCCATTGACACCATTCCTGATTACACCGACACCGCCGCCATGCCCGCCGCCGGACAATCCGCGCTCTGGAAATACAAGGCCATCTACCTCCAAGCCGACCAGCGCGTCGGCCAATGGTCAGATGTGGTAAGCATCCCCGTGGCGGGGTAAATATTTTGATATGCTAATTTTAATACAATCCACAATGGGCTTGGAAAGCAATGTCACGCAGGCGACGGCTAGACCATGAAAACCAAACACAACATAAAGTATTCAGGTTTATGGTTTATTCTCTTTTTAGTGTTGGCTTATAGAGATTCAGCGCGCGCAACGCAGGGATACGAAGTTAGTGGCTACTTTGTATATTCAGTATTCGCCGGCACCGGTGATCCTGTCTATAAAGAGGAGCGTTTATTTTATGTGAAAGTTGGATTTCCAGAATGGCTCATCCGAACTGAACCACTTGAGGAGAAGAAAAATGGAGTTGGTTATTGGGAGGTATGCAATACAACGAATGGTGAAATCATAGCCCTCACTGGACTAGCCGCAGCATATGATCCCGATAAATCTCCACTCAAATCGATACGAGCAACTGTAAAGGAATTGGAGGAGACCAATCTGGGTTTCAACTCCAAAACGCCAATATTTCATCCGAATTCTTCTTCTGGTAGCAATACCAATCATTTGGACAATGTTGCGGTTGCGCGCCATTTTATTGGAAATATTCCGCCAGCAGATAGTTCTTTCGCTTCGTTTCTATGGTTTGCATATACAAAACAGACTGGATTAAAAGGCACTTCGACAGAGGGTGATTTATTACCGCAGATTTGGGATAGTGGAAAACCAGTGGATCATCAGATGCATCATGTCGTTTGGAGTAATTTTGAAAACGCGCCATATTTGATTAAAAGTGCATTATTCAAGTGGTCTGGCGTGGACAGTCAAACTGACGGTAGTGAAATCAAGCTGGGTTCATCGATTAATTCCTGTCGGTGTAATTTGCTTTCTGTAAATTGTCTTTCTTCCATCTGCCTCTGCCCCATCGGGGCGAGGCGGAGCGAAGGCGAGCGTAGCGAGCCGAGCGCAGCCGAGTCCCGATGGGGCAGAGGCGCTCCGCGCGTGAAAAACTGGTCGAGGGCGGGTCAAAACGGTTTCCTGTTGGGGTGTCGCAAACACATCCAACATCCACACCCAAATGACCCACCCCAGCCATCCTGAACTTTTGAACACCGTTCTGCAACTTTTCAACGATGAAGGCGCCGCCGGCTTCGCCGAGGGCATCCGTCTGTTGGTCAACGAGGCCATGCGCCAGGAACGTTCCCAAGCCCTCAAGGCCAAACCCTATGAACGCACCGACGCCCGTCTCGGCCAGGCCAACGGCTTCAAACCCAAAACGCTCATCACTCGCGCCGGCTCCATCGAATTTCAAATCCCCCAAGTCCGTGGCGATTTGAGCTTCTATCCTTCCGCCTTGGAAAAAGGCCTCCGCTCCGAGCAGGCCCTCAAACTCGCCCTGGCCGAAATGTATGTCCAAGGCGTCTCCACCCGCAAAGTCTCCGCCATTGTCGAGGAACTCTGCGGCGCCTCCGTCAGTTCCACCCAAGTCAGCGATTGCGCCAAGCGGCTGGACGCCGAACTCCAAAAATGGCGCGACCGCCCCCTGGTCCAGTGCCCCTATCTCATCTTCGACGCCCGCTACGAAAAAGTCCGCCATGAGGGCCAGCTCCGCGACTGCGCCGTTCTGATTGCCTTGGGGATTACGCCCGCGGGCCGGCGCACCCTGCTGGGCGTCAGTGTCGCTCTCAGTGAAGCCGAAGCTCACTGGCGCGCTTTCTTTCAAAGCCTCATCCAACGCGGCCTGTGCGGTGTGACCTTCATCGTCAGTGATGATCACCCCGGCATGGCCGCCGCGCGCAAGGCCGTCTTTGGCGCCGTCCCCTGGCAACGCTGCCAGTTCCACCTCCAGCAAAATGCCCAGGCTTACGTCCCCCGGTTGGATCAGCGCGCCGAAGTGGCCCGCGCCATTCGCAGTGTTTTGGACTGCCCCAATCGCCACGCCGCCGAACAACGACTCAAGGAAATCGTCGCTCATTACACCCAAACCACCCCCAAACTCGCCGCTTGGCTCGACGAAAACCTGCCCCAAAGCTTCACGGTCTTGGCACTGCCCGCCGCCCATCAAAAGCGCCTGCGCACGTCCAACGCTTTGGAACGCGTCAACCAGGAACTCAAGCGACGCACCCGCGTCGCGCGCGTCTTCCCAAACGAAAAATCCCTCTTGCGCTTGATTACCGCGCTCTTGGTCGAAACCAACGATGAATGGGAAACCGGAAAAATCTACCTCAACATGGAATGCCAATCCCAGCCCTCTGTTTGATGCTCAACGATTTTACAGAAAAAAATTTGCGCCGCCTCCAATACGCTTGATGCTGGGACAAAAAACCTAAGTCCAAGATCGTCTTTGGTAGGGTGATGAACCGAGTAATACATTGAAATATTGGCAACCATCTTGTATTCATCTGGAGTAATGTCATTAATATACAGCGAAATGCAAAAGGTTTGAACTTCTGAAGGGGGCAAGGTAAAGGTAGGCCCGCCTCCTGGGTTCCTTGAAAAGTCAGGTAGCAAATCAATTTTTCTGCCTAATTTGTCAATCAGCGAAACCTGAATCCATAACTTTGGATCACCGGAAAAATAGAGAAGGTTTGTTGACACATTTTTTATCTGACATTGAAGGACATTTGTCGAACCAATCTTAAGCACAGCATTAGTAAGAGATATAGACATCTGGGCACCTTTAACAATATCCCCCCAAGTTGCCAGTGTTTGAGAATGTGCCTGCCACGCTATAGAAACCATAAACAAATATTTAAGAAGTTTCATATTAATATTTAGATCTTATCCGTAAATAACAGTTGTGTGATATGAAACCGTGTTTATGCTGTCGGCATGGCCAAAATGAGCTTGTCCCCATTTTCAAACCACTGAGCACCGAAAATAAGCTATGACTTTCTGGCGCTAACGGACAGTTTGGTTGACCGTTATTTCTCTGCTCCCCGAGATATTGAGAAAGGAGAAAGGGTGACACAACCCCGCTTTCCCCCTCCCGTTTTCTTGGGGGATTCTTTTTTACCACCACCGGTGGTCT
>JAJXXI010000015.1:1029-4041 GCA_021781185.1 bacterium | reverse complement strand
TTCAGACAGGTTATGCCAGCAACTGGCATCCGCTAACATGGTTGTCCCTCATGCTGGACGCACAAATGTTTGGCTCCGGACCGGCCGGGCCGCATTTTACCAACCTTTTCCTGCACGCAATCAACTCGGTGCTTTTGTTTTTGCTGTTCCGGCGGTTGACGGCAGCGACCTGGTCCAGCTTATTCGTGGCGGCCTTGTTTGCCATTCATCCATTGCGAGTGGAGTCGGTGGCCTGGGTATCCGAACGCAAGGATGTGTTGAGCGGCTTGTTTTTCCTGCTGACCTTGGACATGTATGCCCGATATGCCAGGCGGTCCAAAGCCGGGGCTGCCAAATCCAGGGTCTTTTACGTTGGCTCCCTGTTGTTGTTTGCCTGCGGACTGATGAGCAAACCGATGCTGGTAACGCTGCCGTTCGTCTTGCTTTTATTGGATTATTGGCCGTTAAACCGGTTTAAATCTTCGAGACTCAAGCCTTTATTGGTGGAAAAACTGCCATTCCTGTCACTAAGCATCGCCTCCTGCGCAGTCACGGTTTGGGCCCAACAGCAAGCCATCAAACCCATGGTTTTATTACCGCAGGGTGTTCGCATTGGCAACGCCCTGATTTCGTATGTCATTTACCTGGTCCAGATGTTCTGGCCGGAAAATTTGGTGGTGTATTATCCTTACCAAATAGACCGGCCGGCCTGGCAAATTCCGGGAGCGGCGGCATTGTTGTTTTGCCTGACGATGCTGGCGATTTTGACCGCGCGACGATTTCCCTATTTTCGAATGGGCTGGTTGTGGTATTTGGGCATGCTGGTGCCAGCCATCGGTTTGGTGCAAGTGGGTGGTCAAGCCCACGCGGACCGTTATATGTATTTGCCGCAAATCGGGCTGACCATCGCCATCGTGTGGGCGATCCGGGATTGGTCCCAGTCCTGGCGTTACCGTCGTCAGATTCTTGTCCCGCTGGCAATGGTCGTCATCGGTGTCTTGATGGTTTCGACATGGAAGCAAACCGCTTATTGGCGAACGGATGAAGTCTTGTGGGAACGGGCGCTTGCCTGCACCTCCGGAAATTACGTCGCCTACAACAACCTGGGGGTTGTTATGGCACACGAAGGGCGGGTTGCTGAAGCCAGGGAAAATTACCGGCAAGCCATCAAGTATTACCCCGACTACGCCGAGGCAAATATCAATCTGGGCGTTACCTATCTAAACGAGGGGCGGCTTGCGGAGGGCGAAAGTTGTTTCCAACGGGCGATTGAAATCAACCCCAATGTTGCAGAGGCCTACAACAATCTCGGACTTGTGTTTGCCAAGCTGGGGCGAACCGACGAGGCCATTGAGCAATACCGGAAAGCCGTTCAGCTCAACCCGGATCGGCTGGAGATTTACAACAACCTCGGCAACCTGCTGGCCAGGCAAGGACGCCCCGCCGAAGCCGTTGAACAATTTCAGAAAGCCCTCGAAGTGGCCCCGGGCAATGCCAAGATTCATTACAATCTGGCCCTTGTTCTCGCCGCGCAGGGCCGGGCAGACGAGGCGATCACCAACTTTGAGCAGGCTTTGAAACAAATGCCGGATTCCATCCACAGCCACTATCAACTGGGCATCCTGTTGCAAGGGCGCGGAAATTTTGCCGCAGCGGCCGACCAGTTCCAAAAGATTCTCGAACTGGATCCCGGACACATTCCCGCTCAAAACAATCTCGCCTAGCTGCTCGCGACGTGTCCAGTTGACGCGGTGCGAAATGGGGCAAAGGCTGTGACATTGGCCCAAAAAGCGGCGCAACTTTCCGAATACAGATCGCCGGAGATCATTGACACTTTGGCGGCAGCCTACGCCGAAGCTGAAAAATTTCCCGAGGCCATCATAACCGCCAACCAAGCGCTCACGCTTGCCAAGACGCAACACAAAACAACTTTGACCGCTGCCATCCAATCACAACTGAAGCTTTATATGGCACACGCTCCCTACCGGGATGTTACCTCCACAACTCAATGAAATACCGGTCCAGCCTGCACATTCGCGCATTTTGAATTCAACAACCCTTACCGGTGTTCAATTGCAAAAAGCCTTGGAATTGTGTTTAAAACTCAGATTTCGATTTGTCTATTTCTTTGCCAACCCAGGCTTCTGGCGGAGCCAGGTCACCACTTCCCCCTGCCATCCGGGATGGAACTTGGCCCAGTCCGCAATCCGATGCTGGCCGTTGGTGATCGTAATCATGTCGCAGGGAATCCCATCGGCCGCCTGCAGTCTTGACCGAAAATCCAGGGTTTGGGCAGGCGGCACGGTTTTATCGGCGCTGCCCTGCACGAGCAAAAATGGCGGCAGGCCGGCCTGGACATGTTCGGACGGCGAGATTTCACTCATGATTTTCAGCGTCGCGTCATCCAGCGTGTCACGGCCCAGGAGGTATTTCATGGAAACCCATTTATCCATGCTGCCCCGGCGTTGGGCGTCCACTGCAATCTCCGTGGGCGGCGCAAATCCCACGATAGCTTGCACGCGCGTGTCGGCATTGGTGCGGGTGCCCGCCAGCGTGACGAGATGCCCACCCGCCGAATAGCCGATCAGTGCGATGCGGTCGGGGTCGCCTTTGTATTCCGCCGCATGCTTTTTCACCCAGCGGATCGCCGTAAGCAAATCGTTATAGCAGGCCGGCCAGCGGTTGGCTGGCGCGAGTCGGTAATTGATCGTAAACCAGGTGAAATTGGTGATCTCCGTAGCCAGCACCGGCACGATGTCCGTTTCCTTGTCGCCAGCACACCAACCGCCGCCGTGAACGATGATGAGAACCGGATGCTTGCCGTCACCGGCCGGGACATGCGCATCGAGCAGCAGCTTTTCACCGCCCGCCTCACCGTATTCCACATTCATCCGATTGGCTCCCACGGCAGGATCCACGGTCGGATCCCAATTGTCCGTGCCGCCCAGCACTTTTCGCACCGTGATTTTGGACGCTTCGCTTTTGCTCAGTTGTTTCGTCCAATCGGGTCGCGCTGTCGGATTCGCGCCAGCC
>JAJXXI010000015.1:0-1019 GCA_021781185.1 bacterium | reverse complement strand
TGTTGTATTCCGCATAGCGCGCGGTCTGGTGTGCCTCTGGTTTTTTCCAGTCGAACCAGCCCTCGGGGCGAACGACGTCCGACATCTCGCAGTTTAGAAAAATTGTGCTGGCATAAATCCGCCAGGGCCGGCCGAGATAGGTTTCAACGCCGGGCTTATCGCCGGTGATGGTGCAATGTGAAAAAACAAATCCGTAGGGCTGGTCCACCGGCGTGGAGGCGGCGGTGATGTAGCCGTTGCCCAGGCAGTTGATGCGACAATGCTCAAACCACGCCGTGGCCGCGCCAAAAATGAAATCCACATGCCCGCAGATGTAGCAATCGTCAAAATACTGGCGCCCGCGATTCAGAAACATCGTGTCCTGCCAGCCAAGGAAACGGCAGTTGCGAAAACTGGCGCGATCGCCGTCCACCCGGATGGCCAGCGCCTGGCCAATGGGGCCGGCGGAGTTTTCAAAGGTGAGGTTTTCGGCTGTGAAATCATCCGCATCAATTGTCGCCGAGGGTGTCCTGAACGTGCCGATGGGGTTCCCGTCCACATTGGTAATACCGGCGTAAAGGTTGAACGAGAGAATGGTGTTGGTGGGATTATCGCCGACGAGCCGGAAAAAACATTTCTCGCGCTGAACATAGATGATCTCCTTGTAAGTGCCGGGGGCGATATGAATGATCACCGGATTGTCACGACTGCCCGAGGGCACGGCCATGATGGCTTTTTGCACGGACGTGAACTGGGCGCCGCCGTCGGCAGCGACATACAGATTAGTCTGGGCGGAAACGGTGACGGTGAGTAAAGCCAGCATTGTGGCAAGGGATAAACAGCGTGTGTTCATGGCAAAAGTTTAGTGAGTGACCGGCGCGAGTGAAAGCCCGGTTGAATTTTTCCCAGCAGACTTCCTCAAATCAACCGAAGTGGCCAGCGCAATCACGCGGCCTTCGTTGCCGACGGCGCAGTAGAAGTGATAAACCACCCCGTGGTATTTCAGCAACCAGGGCTTGTGCGCATAAGTCCGGTCGTAA
>JAJXXI010000502.1 GCA_021781185.1 bacterium | reverse complement strand
ATCATCACCAACACCGCGCAGGTGGCCGCCGTGCGCAAGCAACTGCCCAAATTGCCCAAGGACAACGTGGTGGCCGAGCCGGTGGGGCGCGACACCTGCGCCGCCGTCACGCTCGGGGCGGCGCTCGTCGGCGCGCGTTCCACCACCGGCGTCATGGCCGTGCTGCCCGCCGATCACGTGATTCCCGAGGAGAAGAAATTTCAGCGCGTTCTGGGCGATGCCTTTGACATGGCGGCGCGGGGCCAGGCCATCATCACCATCGGCATCAAGCCGGGCGAACCGGCGACCGGCTACGGCTACATCCGCACCGGCCCGGAGCTGCCGACGCCGCCCGGCGCGAAGGAGTCCAAGACCATTTTTTTCAAAGCCGAGCAGTTCGTCGAGAAACCGAATTTTGAGAAGGCGATTGAATACGTGAACAGCGGCCAGTATCGCTGGAACGCGGGCATGTTCGTCTGGAGCTTCGTCACCGTCACGAACGCGCTGGAGCAACATCAGCCGGAAATGTTCGCTGCGTGCCAGCGCTGGTTCAAGGCGGCCGGCAACCCGGCAAAACTCGCCCGAGTCCTCGCGAAGGAATATCCCGACATCAAAAAAATCTCGATTGATTATGCACTGATGGAGAAGGCGCACAATGTGATCGTGGCGGACGGTGCGTTTGAGTGGGACGATCTCGGCGCGTGGCCGGCGCTGGCGCGGCATGTCAAACAGGACGCCGAAGGCAACGCCGCCGTGGCGGATTTCATCCACGTGGATGCCGCGCGCAACATCATTTACGACGCGCGCACCAGGAACCGCACGCCCATTGCCGTGGTGGGATTGCGGGATTCAATCCTGGTGCAGACGGACGACGCGGTGCTGCTGGCGCACAAGAGCCAGGCGCAAAAGATCAAGGAACTGGTCAAGAAGCTCGCCGCAGATTCCCGGCTGAAGAAACTGGTTTAGTCCCGGCGGGCGGCAACCATTCCGGCGGCTCCGTGTTTAATTCACGGAAAAAAGGACACTGGAAGTGGCATCCGGCGGAGGGTTGTGTCATTCTGTGTTCAGACGATTCCACACTGAAATTTTATGGCCCAGGCAATCATGGATCCCGAAAAGGTGCGGCGGTTCGCCGAGGAACTGCAGCGTTTCAACGCCGACCTCGAAAGCCGGATGACGCTGCTCCACGCGCGCTTTGCCGCGCTCGGCGACACCTGGCAGGACCAGGAGCATGAGAAGTTTTCCGAGGAGTTCCGGCAGGCGCTCAAGGCGCTGAAAAAATTCACCGAGATTTCCAAGACCCACGCGCCTTACCTGTTGCGCAAGGCCCAGCGCATCGAGGAATATCTCAACCAGCGGTGATCGCCGATGCCCATGAAAACCGTCATTTCTCAAATACTGGATCGTTGGATTGCCGGATTGCTGGATTGCTGGGCGGCGGCCGGTGCCAGACCACATATCCAGCCAGCCAGCCAGCCGGTCATTCATCCAGCCATTTCCCACTGACGATGTCCGGCCAAGCCCAGATCACCTCCATCGCCGCGCTCGAATCGTTCCGCTCGGATCTGATCGTGTTTCTGAGCCAGATGCGGCCGGCCGTGGACGAGGTGGGCGGCGAACTGGTGCGCATGAAGTTCTGGCTGGAAAACGAACAACGCGATTTTTGGGAAAACCAGGCCCGCCGCCGCCGCCGCCGGCTGGAAGAGGCGGAGGCGGAGTTGTTCAATGCCCGGCTGTCACCCTTGCACGATTCCACCATTCTTCCGCATCTGGCCGTCCAGCGGGCGCAACAATCCGTCCAGGAAGCCGAGCAGAAGCTGGCGGCCTTGAAAAAATGGGGGCGGGAGCTGGAGAATCTCACCGACCCGATGATAAAACCGGTCGGCCAGTTGCAGGGATTTCTCGCGGCGGACCTGGCCCGGGGCGTGGCCTTTCTGACCCAGGCCATCCAGGCTTTGGAAGCCTACACGAACACCGCCCCGCCGACTGCGACCAATATTCCGGCCCCGCCTGCGGACGACACCGTGAAGCCAACATGAATCTGAACGGAAACAAAAGCCGGATGGTCGGATTGACCAAGGAAATTTCGCTCCGCTGGGCGGACACCAAGAGCCATTGGCACGATGCCAGGAGCGCGGAATTTGAGCGGCGTTTCATGCAGGAACTGCTGCCCCGGGTGAACCAGGCCGCCGCCGCCGTGGAAAAGCTGGATGAACTGTTCAAACGAATCAGGAAAGACTGTGAATAATCTCATCGGGAGCAAAGAGTTGATGACCCGACTGGACATGCTGAAAAGCGTGGCACGGGATTTCGCCGACCGCGAGGCGAAGTTGAACACCACTTTCCGCGAGCAGTCCGACCGGGAAAAGAACGCCTTTGAAACGCGGGATCATCAACTCACCACCGCCGCCTCGGAACGGCAGGCCGCCAAGGCAGACAGCTTTGCGGAGGCGACGGTCCGGCTGCAAAATTGGGCGGCCCGCCGGAAAGCCCGCATCAGCCGCCTGCATAATCGCATCGCGGAGCAGACACTGGCCAGCCTCAGCGCCGAGGACCAGCAATGCAAAAGCCGGGCGCAGCAAAGCCTGATCGAGGCGGAACACCATCGCGACGCGGAACTGGCCCGGACCGCCGCAAACTTTGCACAATTCCAGCAACGGCAGGCGGAGAGCATCCAGGCGTTTCAATCCTTGGAACAATCCGTGCGCAGCGCCTTGGGCGGCTGCCGACCGTTCCGCCGCCGGCTTGATGCCACGCCGACATCCGAAACCATGCCGGCAGGCGATGGCAAGGAATCGCTCGCCGAGGTCCAGCGTCTCAGCGCCAAGCTCGGCGCGGATTTGGTCCGGTTCAAAAAACATCCGCTGCCGCAAATTTTCCGGTTCATTCCCCTCTGGCTCGCCACGCTGGTGCTGCTTGGGATCGCGGTCGTCTATCCGGTTTCGGCGCATTTTGGCAGGCCCATCCTCGCGCCCTGGCACGCCTTTGCCTCCCTCTCGGCCCTGGCGCTGGTGCTGGCGGCCTACTGGCTGGGCCTGCGCGCCGCCGCTCCGCTGGCGAAAATCATTGCCGCCGATTTTGTCCGGGCGCGCTGGTTGCTGGAGGGCAGTTGGGATCAGGCGGCCGCGCACCAGCAGCGGGAGCAGGTGCGGATCGAAACGGAATTTCAGGAAACAAAAAACGCGGTCAATCAGGAATGGAAGCGGGCCAGCAAGGAAATTGTCCAGTTGCGCAACCGCCGCCCGACGGAGCTGGAAGAACGCGTCGCCCGGCTGCTGCAGCGCAACGAACGGTTTTTCGAGACCGAACTTCAGCGGCGACAGCAGGCGCATGAGAAAAGCCTGGCACAGATGCGGCAGGAAGCCGGGGAGCAGGCGAAACAGCTTGGCGACGCGCACGAGGCCAGCCTGGCGCGGCTGGAAAAAGATTTTCAGGAGGCCTGGCGAACATTGGAGGATGAGTGGAAGGAACGCCTGCTGCCGCTGTTCGCCGCGCTTCAGTCGGCCAAAACCGTGGCGGAACAAAACTTCCCGGACTGGCCGTCGGCCGGTCCGCAGAATTGGAAAGCGCCGGAGGCTTTTCTGAACGCCGTCAAGTTTGCCCGGCTGGAGGTTGAGTTGGAACCATTCATCGGCACGCTGCCCAAGGACAAACGGCTGGCCCTGCCGGGTGCCGGATCGCTCTCGCTGCCGCTGCTACTGACACATCCCCGGCAAGGCTCGTTGTTGTTTGAAACCGGCCAGGACGGCGGTGACGAGGCGGTGGGCGCGATCAACAACCTCATTTTGCGGCTGCTGGCCACCACGCCGCCCGGCCGGCTGGAGTTCACCATTTTTGATCCGGTCGGGCTGGGCCAGAATTTTGCCGCGCTGATGCACCTGGCGGATTATGAGTCCAGCACCATCAATAGCCGCATCTGGACGCAAAGCGCGCAGTTCGAGGAAAAGCTCGCGGAGCTGAACGAGCACATGGAGAAAATCATCCAGATGTATCTCCGCAACGAATACGCCACCATCACGGAATACAACGCGGAAGCCGGCAGCATCGCGGAGAAATATCACT
>JAJXXI010000223.1 GCA_021781185.1 bacterium | reverse complement strand
ATACCAGCGCGAGGCCGGCTGCGCGGAAGTGTCGCTGCGGACGGCGATGACATTGTCGCCGCCAAAATTCAAATGCCCCGTCAGTTCATAGCTGAAGCTGACGTAGCCGCATGGCCGGTGGCCGAGATGAAAGCCGTTGATCCAGACATCGCTGTTCGCCATCACCCCGTCGAACTCGATGAACGCGCATCGGTTTGAATCCGTCACCGGCAGTGTAAAATGTTTCCGATACCAGCCCACGCCGCTGGGCAGAAACCCGCCCGCGCCGCCGGTCCTGTTCGTTGGAGAAAAAGGCCCGGCGATGCTCCAATCGTTTGGCACGTCGAGCTTGCGCCACGCGGAATCGTGAAACGAAGCTTGTTCCGCGTCGGCCGCATTGGCTTGGAGAAACAACCAGTTCGCGTCAAACGGCAGCGTGACCCGGCCTGTTTCTGTCGGCCTCTCACCGAACGCATTCAGGGTGGACACAAGCAGCAATAAGGACAGCCATTTCATGTGGTTTTGCATATTTACTTTGTTTTGGTGGTTTCCGGGCAGGTTTTAGCAGTGCGGACGACAATTTGTCTGACCAGGCGGTGGGGAAAATCGGTGAAGTGGATTCGCTTCATTGAATGACGGCTATTTTCCTGGCTGCGTGTATTCCACCTCCACGGGACCAAGCAAGCCGGACGGCAACAACGGCGAAGCTTTGGTGAAGAATTTGAACGACACGACCGCGTGCCGGCCTGACGACGGACGCGATTTTTCTTCGGCCAGCCATTGCGGCACCCGCGCAAGCATGCGGCCAATAACGGGATCGCCTGGAGCGTAGGGATAGTGAAACGGCGGACCCCATTCGCAATCATCCGGTTCCTGCTCATCGCCGATCATCCGATTGGGCCAAAGATTCGTAATGCGTATTTCCAGACGATTTTTGCCTGGCTTCAGCGCGTGGGTGATGTCAGCGCGGAACGGTGGCTTCCACAAGGTTCCGCAGTCCTCACCATTCATAAACACCTCAGCGATGTTTTTGACGGAACCCAGGTCCAACACGACGGTTGAACTCGGTTCGCCGAATGTTGGGGGCACGCTTATGTCTTTGATGTAGGTCGCGGTTCCTGAGAAATACTTGACGCCCGTGTTTGTGTTTTCCGTCCATGACGCCAGTTGATCCAACCTGATCTTGCCCGGCGCGCCCCACCCGGCCGGAAAGTGAACTTCCCATGGGCCTTTCACGTCAAGGACGTCCGGTTTCGGGGTTGGTGGTTTTTGCAGGCCGGGGCCGCGACCAGCGGCGGCATGGCGGAACACGACAAAGACCGAGCCTCTTGGATCAAGGTCCAAGAGGACGTCCGTTCGTCCGTCAATTTTCTGCCACTGCGAAGCGGACTCCATCAAGCCGGTGTCGGCATGCCAAAGTTCCGGCACCCGACCGGCGACACGAAACGAAGCCGTGGCCTCAACCGCCTTGTTTTTTTGATTGGAGATAAAATAAAAATCGGCGTCGTTTTCGTGCCGATGAATCCATTGCATGCCGGAGGCATCGCTCAACTGCACGTCGGGCTGAACTTGAATTTCATTAAGAATGTCTGTCAGCGGCTTGCCCCAATAGACCTTTCCCTTGCCAAAACTGTGTTCTTTCACGGCGCGTCCGTCGCAATCACCCCAGACTTCGTCACCGATTTTTTTGATCTCAGCATCACAGGCCGGGTAATCTTCCAAGCCAGGAGATTCAATCGGTTTGGGCCCGGCGACAACCGCACCGTCCTTTACGAGTTGGCGAATTTTGCGCGCAATCGGCACGGTCATGCTCCGGGATTCCGGCAGCACCAGCACGCGATAGCTCATGCCGCCGGGCATGACGAGTTTCCCGTCTTGAACGGACAGGCGTGTCAGGAATGCCCGCTCGCCACACTCGTCCCCCGCGTATCCCGTCGGGCGGCTCTCGGTCTTGTCCCCGAGCAGGTGCAGGTAACAGATGTCGCCGACGAACATACCTCGTTGCAAGAGGGATTGGCACCGTGTGAGATACGAGATCCATTCCGGCCCACCGTGATCCCACCACGTCTGCCCGGGCGAGAATTGTGTGCCCCACTTGCCAAAGGTCATGCCGGGCTTGACGTTTGGCCATGGATTTTGCGCCGCAGCATGGAGCATCAATTCGTTGACGCCCCCACAAAAGGCGCGATTGCCCACCGCCTTAAGTGCGTAAGGATCATCCTGCCAGGCGGACAGCGGCCAGCAGGTGAACGCTTCACCAAACACAAGTGGTTTTCCCAAAGTGTGCGCCGCAGAGGCAACGGGTAAAACGGTGTTCCAGCCCCAGTTGGGCCGGGTCCAAAATTCACAGGCGAGCAGGCTGTGGCCGCCGCTGCACGTGGCTGTGTCAAACGGACCGGTATAAGGTTCGACCAAAATATTCATGCCGGGGGTTCGTCGCGCCAGTTTGTTCATGAAAAGATAATAATTGTCCGCAAACAGATCGGCGGTCGTCTGCTTCCAGTCGTGTTTGAAGCGCTGCGTCAGCGCCTTGGAGCCGAGTGTTCTCCCGGCCAGCGCGGGCATCCACGGCAGCAAGTCGTAGCTGCGGAGCTGCTTGAAGTCGGCGCACATCGCCGGCGTCCAATCCTGCGGACCGGCCTCGTAACTGTCAATTTCGATGCGCGTGAACGTGGTGCCGGCGTTTTTTCCCGCGAGGTCGAGCAGCATCGCGGGATAACCCGCCCAATATTTTTCCACGGCGGCGCGACTGAACTTGTCGCACTCCAGTCCCACGCCCGATGGCGGCGCGGTGCTGCCATTGGTCTTTCCGGTCGTGGTGTGACCAAACCGAAGGATGATCCATTGGCCTGCGGGCGCGTTCCAGTGCAGTTCGCCGCTGGCGTCCATTTTCGCAGTGAGATCCACCACGCTCGCCACCGGCGCCACCGCTTGATCCGGCACTGCGAGCACGGCGATGTCGCGGTAATAATTCCATTTTGGATCCACCTTCGGCTGCTTGATGTTCAGCGAGACATTGGTTCCGCCGGAAATTTTCACTTCCGTCCAAACCAGCTTCTGCATCGAATCCTCCACCTTCACGTAAGGGGCGGCGCTCGATGACCAGCCCGGACAATTGTGCGTGCCAAAGGTCAGGCCAAGACGGGCGCACTCGTCCATCGCAAAGCGCATCAACTTCCGCCACTTTTCATTACCGATCTGGATGCCTGGATCGTCGGCCAAAGCTTGGTTCGTTCCGCCGATTTGCTCATTCTGCACGCCGCCTAAGCCAACCTGCTTAAATGCTTCAAGGTCGGCGGTGATGCCTTCACGGCTCACGACCCCGTTCATCCATTGCCAGATGATTAATGGCTTTGCCGATTCAGGTGGGTTGCGGAAGGCCTCGGCCAATGAATCCGCAGCCTCCAATCGCCAACCGAGAAGAAAACCGGCGAACAGGCAGGTCGTGAACGTGAGCCGAGACAGGAAGCCCTTGCCACGGAAGGCGAGGATTCTGACGGCATTTGCATCGTTCACGATGACGCGGCTTTGCCACCATTTACCCCGATATTTTTGAATTTCAAGGGCCATTGGTAAAATCCGCTGTGGCTCCGTGAAAATGCGCCCAACCGGTTTTAACAAACGCATAATTTAGTAAATTGGCGACTGATCCGGCAGGGCTGGCGCAGGTTTGGGCTTGGGGGCATCGAGTCCTTTGATCAACAAATTGTCGTAATACGGCGTGCTGAAATGCTTCCCGCCACCCATGGCCAACAGCCCGGCCATGCCGTGCGAATAGAGCAGGTTGGTTGCCGTCAGCACCGGCTGGCCATCAACGAATCCGGTGATGGTGGAACCCTCGAAGCGGAGTTTCAAATTGTGCCACTGGTTGGGCCCGATGTTGGTAATTTGATTGGTGCCCAACACCTTTTCCCCACCCGCGCTATCGTCCTGTCCAGCCTTGATGAGCGCCCGCTGTTCGGCGTCGCCCACGGTTTTCTTCTTTTCCTTCTTGCCGCGAACGACGACCAGGCGGCATTGGCCACCGTCTGAGAGTGCCAGAAAATAACCCTTTGGAATGAAG
>JAJXXI010000137.1 GCA_021781185.1 bacterium | reverse complement strand
GTAACCATCCCGCACCCCAAATGCATGATACAACAAACTTTGACTCATGCCTCATCATGCCAAAATCATCCTTTCAGACTCAAACTTTCCGGAAGAACCGAATTTCCCGCTTATGCGCTCGGTGCCAAAATGCCTTGTCCACATTGCCTGATGGATATAACGCTTAAGGAGTTGGCAATCCAAAGTCGGTTTACACGGCACTTATAGAATCTTTGACACCGTCCGTGTGTCCCTTAAACTGCCCGCCGATTTCATTATGGGCACACATTATCTCGCTTGCGATCTGGGTGCGGACAGCGGCCGGGTCATTCTCGGCACGCTCGACCACGGCAAAATTTCGCTCGAAGAACTGCACCGCTTTCCGACCGGCGCCACCAAGGTGGCCGGCGCGCTGCACTGGGAATTTGACCGGCTGCTCAATGAATTGAAGGCTGGCCTCCGGAAAGCCGCCGCCAAAAACCTTCCCATTGCCAGCATCAGCACGGATTCCTGGGGCGTGGATTATGTGATCCATGACGAGCATGGTCTGCCGATGTCGCCCGTCTGGTGTTACCGCGATTCCCGCACCGCCGGCGGCGTGGAAACGGTGAGAAGCAAGGTTGAATGGCCGGTCATTTACGCCGAGACGGGCATCCAGTTCATGGCGCTGAATACGATTTACCAGATCGTCACCGAACCAGCCGGACGGCTGGCGCAGGCGAAGCATGTTCTGCTCATCGGCGATGCGTTCAATTATTTCTGCTCCGGGATCGCGCGCAATGAAGTTTCCAATGCCAGCACCACGCAGCTTTACAATCCCGTCAACCGGGGCTGGTCAAAACGACTCTTTGCCGCGCTCGGCCTGCGCGAAGGATTGTTTGCGCCCATTTGCGACAGCGGCACGCGCCTCGGTCCGATGAAGAAAAATCTGGCGGCGGAGGTGGGCCTGCCGCCGATCGAAGTCATAGCCTCCTGTTCCCATGACACCGGCGCGGCCGTGGCGGCGGTTCCTGCCAACGGCGGAAGCTGGGCGTATTTAAGCTCCGGCACCTGGTCGCTGATGGGGGTGGAACTGCCTGATCCCGTCATCAATGACCAGGCCCGCACGCTGGGTTTCACGAATGAGATTGGCTATGGCAATACCGTCCGCCTGCTCAAGAACATCGTCGGCCTCTGGCTCATCCAAGAGTCGCGTCGTTATTGGGCGAAGCAGGGCAGGAAAATGGAATTTTCAGAATTGGAAAAACAGGCCGCCGCCGCCGCACCGTTCGTTTCCCTCATCAATCCCGACGATCCGCGCTTCCTCAGCCCGGATGACATGCCCAAAAAAATCGCGGAATTCTGCCGCGAAACCGGACAGCCCGAACCCGCCGGCATCGGCGCGTGCGTGCGCTGCATCTACGAAAGCCTCGCGCTGTTTTACCGCGTCACCCTGCGGCGCACCGAACGGCTCATCGGCAAGAAAATCGAGCGGCTCCACATCGTTGGCGGCGGCAGCAAAGACACCACATTGAACCAGTTCACCGCCAACGCGCTGAAAATTCCCGTGCTTGCCGGCCCGACCGAATGTGCCGCGCTCGGCAACATCCTTGTCCAAGCGATTGCCCTCGGCCATCTGGAATCGCATGAGGCTGCCCGCGAAGTGGTCAAAAATTCCTTCGAGCTGACCACTTTTACTCCACAGGATTCCGCCCAGTGGGACGCCGCCGCCGTGCGGTTTGAAAAATTGGTCAGTTGAGCGGCGGGCCGCCTCCGGCTTTCAAACGAGCTTTCCCACCGCTGGCGTTGGCTGCGTGACCCGGACGGGACTTTTTGGCCCAGATGTTGCTTGTTTCATCCAAAGGGCATCCTTAGTGTCTATTACTAAGGCAGATGGTCGGTTGCACGAATCCCATTTTGTAACATTTTTGACATGTCTTGGTGGAAGCAACAACAATTACGACTCGGCAGTCCCAAGACCCGGCTGGCCGTCGTGGAAAAACTGGCCGAAACATTTGCTGAAAATGCGGTCAGTCCGCTGATTTTTGCCTTGAAAGACAAGGACGCCGAAGTGCGTTGCGCCGCCGCCAAGGCGCTGGTGCGCTACCACGACCGGCGGGCGGTAGCGCCGCTCATCGAGGTTTTGCGCGATCCCGTGCCGCTGGCCCGCATGGCGGCAGCGGAAACCCTGGGACGTCTCGGCGACCCGCTGGCGGTGCATCCGTTGGTGAGGCTTTTACATGATCCCGACCCGGTTGTCCGGGGCATTGCGGGGCGCAGCTTGAATCGCCTCGACTGGCGGCCGGTGACCGATTCGCAGCGCCTGTTGTTCATTCTGGCGCTCGGCAGCCTGCATCAACTGGCCGAGATGGGGCCGGAAGGCGCGACGCTGTTGCTGGAAGTATTGCAGAATGGCACGCCCAATAAACAGCTTGCCGCCGTCAAGGCGCTGGGCGAAATCACCGATCCACGGATTCGTCCGGCGATGCTGGGGGCCTTGAAAAACGTCACGCCTGCCGTGCGGATCGCGGCGCTGGTCAACCTCACCCGCCTGGCCGATCCAGCCGCCTTTGTGGAAGTGGAAAAACTGTTGCGGGACAGCAACGCCAGCGTGCGGTGCGTAGCGGTGGAGACCGCCACGAGTTGCGGCGGCGTGCGCGCGGTGCCGGCCTTGGTGAACTGCCTCAAGGACACTTCATGGGAAGTGCGGAAAGAGGCGGCGGATGCGCTCGGCACGCTCGGCGATGCTTCCGCCGTGAAAGGACTGTGTGCGCTGGTGCAGGACCCGGACCGGGATGTGCGCGAGCGCGTGATCGTCGCGCTGGGCCAGTTGGGCAGCCGTCAGGCGTTGTTGCCGCTGGTGCCCGCCCTGCTGGATCCGGAAAACATGGTGCGCAACGCGGCGGCGGCGGCCCTGCGGAAAATTGACCCCGGCTGGGAAGACGCCGAGGTGATTTTTGAAGCGGTGCCCAAAATCAAGGCCGCCCTGAAGCATCCCGAATACTGGGTGCGTCATTGCGCGGAAAAACTGCTTGAACAGTTGGAAATTGATCTGGAGCGGGAAAAGGACGAGGCTGTGTCCGCAGCGAGGTTGACCCTCAAGACGCCGCCGCACCCGGCTTTTCCGGTGTTGTCGGAAATGCTGTTTGATTCCGATCGCGATCTGCGGCTGGCGGCGGTGGTCTCGCTTGGGCGGTTGCGGGAGCAGCGGGCCGCCCCCCTGCTTTCCAACGCCGTGCGTGACGCGGATTTCTCCGTGCGGCAGGCGGTGTTGTCGGCTCTGACCGCCTTGAATTAACGGCCGGTTTGTGGTGTGGTGCGGCTTTGATGCATGAAACGATGAATCTCCCCGGACAACATCAGGTTTTGTTTGTGGACGACGACGCTGATTTTCTGAAAATCATCGGCGAGCTGTTTGATTCATTGAGCGGCCATTCCTGGAAAATTCACCTGGCCAACACCACCGACCAGGCGCTGGAAATACTCCAGCGGGAGCCGATCGAACTGGCCGTCGTGGACATCAACATGCCGGTGCTCGACGGCGTGCAGTTTGTCGGCCTGCTCCAGCGGCGCCATCCCAAGCTCAAGCGGGCCATGCTCACGGGATTCCCCAGCGAGAGCAAACGCGTCGCCAGCCTGGCGAATGGCGCGGACCTGTTCATCGAAAAACCGCAGTCCACCCAGGGCTTGCACACGGTTTTCACGATGCTCAACGAACTGTTGAGCTGGACGGGCCGCGAAGGTTTTCAAGGCGTGCTGCGCCGGGTGGGACTCGCGGACGTCATCCAGATGGAATGCCTCGCCCGCAACTCCTCCATTCTCGAAGTTTACAACGAACACGTCATTGGCCGGATTTACATTGAGGACGGCCAGCTCATCCACGCCTGCGGCGGCGACCTCGTCGGCGAACCGGCGTTGCAGAAATTGCTTTCGCTGCCCGGCGGCGCATTTGAACTCGCCGCTTTCGAGGCCCCCCCGCAGCAATCGCTGGGCGGCCCGTGGGAATTTCTGCTGATGGAGGCCGCCCGGGTGCGCGATGAAACGGCGGCGAGCGAGGCGCAGGTGGATCCCCAAACGCTCACCGCC
>JAJXXI010000727.1 GCA_021781185.1 bacterium | reverse complement strand
AATCGCCCAGATCAGCGGAATGGTCGGCGCGTAGAAAGTCGCGATCAACGCCGTCAGCGCCACCATGCCCCAGACATTGGTGGGCGATAGAAAGTAAAACGCCAGCGAACCCAGGCTCGCCAGCCCGAATCCAATAGTCGCCACCGCTTTCTTGCCGAACTTTTTCGCCAGTGGTGGCGACAGCAGAATAACGATGATTGTGATGCCGGTGCCAAGCATGTTGATGAGGCTGTTCGCCACGTCGGCGACGTTGGAATTCGCCAGATCCGCCCGGTCGCCGTGGACGAGGTAGCCGAGCGTTTCCAGGATGCCGGATGCTTTCGCCCCCGCCGGCACGACCAAGCCAAGCTGTTGCACCCAGTCGTAGAGCGCCGCCCGGTTGGCATAGTGATGGTAGTAATTGTAAAGCGCGCCACCGCGAAACGAGAGGATGCAGAAATGCACCAGGGTCATGCAGAACATCACCTTCCACGGATTGTTCTTGAGTAAATTTAGGAAGTCTTGTTTTGGCGAAGTCTTTTCCTTCGAGACCGGTTGAATACGTTCGCTTGTGGTCGAGAACGTGATCAAAAATAACACCAGACACACGACGGCCCAGATGGTCATGGTCATCTGCCAGCCGTATTGCTGGTCGGCAATGCCCACCTTGCCGCCGTCCGCGTGATGCCGCGCCAGCTTGGCCACCAGCGGCAAGGTGAATCCCCCCACGATGAACTGCGCGGCGTTCACCGCAATGAAGCGGAAGGAATTTAATTTCGCCCGCTCATTCACATCGCCAGTCATCACGCCGCCCAGCGCCGCGTAGGGCATGTTGTTCATCGAATAAATCGTCATCAGCAGCGTGTTGGTGACGACGGCGTAGGCGATCAGGGCGCCCAGACTCCAGCCGCCGGGCGTGGTATAGGCCAGCACCATAATCACCGCCCACGGCACGGCGGTGAACAGAATCCACGGACGAAACTTGCCCCAGCGCGTCCGGGTGCGGTCGGCCAGCACGCCGACAATCGGATCGGCCACCGCATCCCACAATCGCGGCCAGAGCAGAATGGCCGCCGCCGCGCTCGCGGTCAGGCCGAAGACATCCGTGTAAAAGTTCGTCTGGAACAGAATCATCGTCATGAAGACGAAGTTCGCCGCCGAGTCGGCCGCGCTGTAACCGGCTTTCTCGAAGAACGAGAGTTTCTGCTGGAAATGGGGTTCGGCCATTGGGTTTGATTCCGATTTAGTTTTTCACGCTGAGAAGTTCATCTGCTTCATTGCCGGCCTGGGATAGTCTTGATTGAACCGTCGGGGAGATGTTCCAGTTCAGTCACCTTGAGGCTGCGCAGCCACGTCCGGCCACCGGAAGGTTTGGAATCATGGTGGAATAAATACCACTTGCCCTTGAATTCACAGATGGAGTGATGCGTGGTCCAGCCAACGACAGGTGTAAGAATTACCCCTTGATAGATGAATGGCCCGTGAAGATTGCCACTCGCCGCGTAGCACAGGCAGTGGGTATCACCGGTTGAGTAAGAGAAATAGTATTTGCCGTTGTATTTATGCATCCATGACGCTTCAAAGAAACGGCGGTCATGATCACCGGCTTTGAGCGGATGGCCGTATTGGTCGATTATGATCACGTCGCGCGGCGCTTCGGCAAATTCCAGCATATCATCGCGCAAACGGACGATTTTGGGGCAAAGCGCCGGTTCATGGTTAGCCGGTTCCTTTCCGCACGCGATGGCCTTGTTGTTGCGGTAACGCTGCAATTGTCCGCCCCACAAGCCACCGAAAATCAAATAGTAATTTCCTTTGTCCGCGAACGCACAGGGGTCAATGGAATAACTTTCCGCGATGTGATTGGGCCGCGGGATGAACGGGCCTTCCGGCTGGTCGCTCACAGCCACGCCAATATGAAAGACATCGTTTTTATCTTTGGCCGAGAAATAGAGATAGTATTTTCCGTTTTTGTGGGCGCAATCGGAATCCCAAAGTTGGCGACCGGCCCAGGGAATATTTTTCAAATCCAAAACCACACCATGATCGGTCACCGGGCCATCTATCGTATCCAGCGACAGGACATGATAATCGCGCATATCGAAATGATCGCCGTTGTCATTTTCAGGAATGCCCGATTCAACATCGTGCGATGGATAAATATAAAGCCGCCCGTTGAACACGTGCGCCGCAGGGTCAGCCATGTATGTGCCTTTCGGAACCAGATAACGGGGAGATTTCATAAATTATTCTTGGTTCATCGCATCAACCGGAAAAATTGCTGGCGATTGGTCGGCATGACTGAGACCCCGACCGTCGCGCCCAAATTGATCAATGAGTTGGTGACCGGCATCCAGTTGACCGGCGGAGCCAGGGTGGTCGCGGATTCGAGGCTGAACCCGGCCACATCTCCCGGCCAGAAAAGCGTAAGACCATTCCCATTCATCAATGGTTCAAGCCGGGGAATGACCGGGCTGCTTCCAGAGAGACCAGTCAAGGCCAGATCAAAATTCAAATCGCCGCCGCCGGCTTGGAACTGATGCACCTCCACGGCCAGGACATTGGTGCCGGCCAGTAACAATGCTGCGGGAACAGGCGCCGTGAAGTAGTGGAGTGTCTGATCAATCCCGATTGCCTTGCTGGATGCGAGCGAATTGAACGTGATCGGCGAGTTCGTCGGCAGATTGCTGCGAAACACCTCGGTGCCATTCAAGTAAACGACGGCTCCGTCATCGCGCAGCAGGCGCAAGGTTAAATTGGTGTAGGTCGCCACGTTGGTCACGGTGAAGCGGGTGCGGAAATACGTGGTAATTTGACCGTTGCTCGACACCAGCGTCGCCTGGTTATCCAAACCGTAACCCAAAGGAGCCGGACCGCTGGGCCAGGCGCCGTCGTCAAAACCGTTGGCTTGCCAGGCGTTACCCAGATCTTTTCCAGAAGCGTTGTATTTCCAAACCGCGCCAGCCGGCATCAACTCCGTGCGCGAACTGGAACTGACCTGCACCTGGTCAATGAACGCGGTGTTGTCCGCAACACTGGCACCTTGGAATTTCAGCGTGTGATTGCCGGGCGCCACCCAGCCACTGACGGAATAAGCCGAAAAGTTAGTGCCCGCCGGCGTGACCGAACCCAGCCGGTCGGCGTCCGCATAAATATCCAGCGTCTGGGCGCCCCCGCCGGGTTGATAGCTCCGTTGCGCGCCGAGAAAAGTGACCGTCCACCAATTTGAATCCGTCCCGCCCACGACGGGCAGGCTGGTCCAGCCGGTGGATTGCACAAATCCCAACTGCAAACCCTCCGGCGCGTTCGGATTTCCAAAGGCGCTGCCGTTGGCCAGAATGCCGGCGCCAATGTCAGTGGGATGCGGAGAAAATGCCCACGGTCCCCCGGTCGGGCCATAATTAAAATTACCCGCGCCAATGTCCGGCGTCTCAAATCCGCCGTCCGCCGGAGCCACCAAATTGTTCACGCCCGCGTGGATGAAACTGAACCATTCGGGATTATAGCCCGCGCTGAACATCAAGTATAAATTGTGCAGCCCGCTCGCTCCGCTGACCGGACAGGTCGTCGTCACGTAATGTTGCCAGTCGCCGGTGGGCGGCAGATTCAGGGTGCCGACCATCGGGCCGCTCGGACTGTCCAAGCGCAACGTCAGCGTGCCGCCGTAACCGGCTTCGCGAATCTCGAAACCCGCCGCGCCATCCTCAAAATCCACATTGGTGAAGACCGCGTAATCTCCGTTGCCCAAGAAGCCCAGATCCTGGCCGCCCTCACCGGAAGCCTCGGCCTGAAACCCGCCTGACCCTCCCGAAAAATCCACCGCTTGGATGGTTGAAAAAGCGTTGAAATAAATGTTAGCCGTGCTGGCAAGCTCGTGACTGCCGGGTCCGGCAAGTTCCACATAAACGCGACCATCCGCCAGGCGTGTTGGCGTGGCTGCCGCGCCATCCACCGTAACGCTTTGCCCGGTTAGGCCGATGTCCAAAGTGGTTCCCGCCGGAATCTCCACACTTGCCGTCTGGCCGGCTCCATTGGCAGTGACACGCACGGTCAGGTTTCCGTTGGGAG
>JAJXXI010000483.1 GCA_021781185.1 bacterium | reverse complement strand
CTGCGGCGGGAAATGGTGCGGGAAGCCACCGGGCTGACTTTTGGCGCGTAATGCCCAGCACTTGGGCGATCTCGTATCCTGACGCCCCTCGGCGGCCAGCATGATGATTTTGGCCCGTTGCGCAAAACGCACCAAGCCGGACGTGCTGCGGGCGGCTTTTTGCAATGTGACTTGCTGTGCTGAGGAAGGTTGAACCAATGGGGCGACCCTCATGCCACCAGTCTGGTGACGCCCAATCCGCCAGTCAAATTATATGCCGCACTAGACGAGCAAGACTGTAAAGCGAAGACGGGAAAGGTGTGGACACCAACTCCTACCGTATCCGAGTTCATGCTTTGCCTTTCGTTGTTGTCCTTCGTCTCGGATGAGGAACCAATCTTCCCGCTCCCCCGTCATGGCACAGGTGTCACCTCGTGAAGGCCGCATCAGGGGGAACCCGGCCTTATTTGTCAACGCCACCGCGCTTTTTAAGCTGTTCCCAAAGCGAACCCACATTGTGCAGGCGCTTCGGCGGGACATGTTTCTCGATCACCGGCAACGCGATGGCAGGCAGGGAAATTTTCAGACGCCTTTCCCAATCCAAGGTCAACAGCAGGTGTTGCTGGCGGCCGAACAGCCGAACATCCGACACGGCCACCTCTTTGACATTGGACCAGGGAATCAAAACCGGCCGGCGCACGGCAAAACCAGGACGAATGAGCAGACCCTCCTGAATCAGTTGGATGGCAAAGCCCCGCTCGAACTCGGTGTTGCCGATCCAGCCGGACATGTTTTCGTAATGGGCACCCGGACGTTCCATCTCCGGTGCCGGAAATGTTTGGACCAGTTTTTCCCAGCCGGCCATTTTTGCTGACAGCCAGCGCATCCCGCGCACCCAGAGAAAAACCGCCGCCACCATGCCCAGCGCGATCAAAGCCGCGACGACCGGGCTACTCTCGGCCAGCAGGATCTGCATCATAGAACCGAATCTGCCGGCGGCCAAAAAATCTGTCGAGCGAAAATAAATTTCATCCGAGCACGCTCTTCAGGTAATGCCCGGTGTGGCTTTCGGCGCAGTGGATAATCTTTTCCGGCGGCCCTTCCGCCACGATTTTCCCGCCGCGCGAACCGCCTTCCGGGCCGAGATCAATGATCCAGTCCGCCGTTTTGATCACGTCCAGGTTGTGTTCGATGATGACGAGCGTGTTGCCCGTGTCGCGCAATTTGAAGAGAACTTCCAGCAGCTTCGCCACGTCGTGGAAATGCAGGCCGGTGGTCGGCTCGTCCAGCATGTAAAGCGTGCGGCCCGTGGCCTTGCGCGCCAGCTCCGCCGCCAGCTTCACGCGCTGCGCCTCGCCGCCGCTCAAGGTCGTCGCCTGCTGGCCCAGCCGGATGTAGCCCAGGCCGACCTCGGCCAGCGTTTCCAGCGGCGTGGCAATTTTCGGCACGGCGCGAAAGAAATCCACCGCCTCGTCCACCGTCATGTCCAGCACGTCGGCGATGTTCTTGCCCTTGTAGGCGATCTCCAGCGTTTCGCGGTTGTAACGTTTGCCGTTGCACGCCTCGCACGTCACATAGACGGGCGGCAGAAAATTCATCTCAATTTTCAGGATGCCGTCGCCCTCGCATTTTTCGCAGCGGCCGCCCTTGACGTTGAAACTGAACCGCCCCGGCTCGTAGCCACGCACCTTCGCCGCCGGCAGCCGCGCAAACAGGTCGCGGATGTGGTTGAACATGCCGGTGTAAGTCGCCGGATTGCTGCGCGGCGTGCGGCCGATCGGCGTCTGGTCAATCACGATGACCTTGTCGAGACTCTCGAAACCTTTCAGCGCCTTGTGCTCGCCGGGCCGTTCCTTGGAGCCATAAAACTTGCGGAACAGCGCCCGGCGCAAAATGTCATCCACAAACGTGGATTTGCCGGAGCCGCTCACGCCGGTGACGCAGGTGAAGGTGCCGAGCGGAATCCGCAAGTCCAGATTCTGCAAATTGTTTTCACAGCAGCCCAACACTTCCAGCCAGCCCTTGTCCTCGGACGGTGCGACGCGCTTTTGGGGCACGGCAATGCTCAATTCGCCCGTCAGGTATTGGCCCGTCAGCGATTTTGTCGCCGCGAGAATTTCCGGCAAGGTGCCCGCCGCCACCAGTTCGCCGCCATGAACGCCAGCGCCCGGGCCGAGATCCAGAATGTAATCCGCCGCACGAATCGTGTCTGCGTCATGTTCCACCACCAGCACGGTATTGCCCAGATCGCGCAGGCCTTTGAGCGTGGCAAGCAGGCGGTCGTTGTCGCGCTGGTGCAGGCCGATGCTCGGTTCATCCAGCACATAAAGCACACCGACGAGCGCCGCGCCAATCTGTGTGGCGAGACGGATGCGCTGAGCCTCGCCGCCGCTGAGCGTGCCGCTTTCGCGGTTGAGCGTGAGGTAGCCGAGGCCCACGTTTTTGAGAAAGCCCAGCCGCGCGCGGATTTCCTTGATGACTTCGGCGGCGATTTTCTGCTCGAATTCCGTGAGCTTGAGCGTGGTGAAAAATTCATCCGCCTTTTCCACCGACAACGCGCACACGTCCATAATGGACAGCCCGGGAATTTGAATGCCTCTGGATTTGCGACGTGAACTCGCCTTGATGGTGACCACGTCCTGCGGGTTGGATTCGGCGGGAGACTTCGATGCCATCAAAGCCGGCGAATTGAGGCTGCTCTTCGGTCCCGCAGTTTCGGGCGTGACGTCCGAAACGGCCGGCCGGAGGCCGGTGCCACCCAGCGTCACCGCCAGGATTTCCGGCTTCAGGCGTTTGCCTTTGCACGCGTCGCAGAATTCCGGGGCCATGTAGGCCTTCAGCCGGTTGCGGATGAACTCGCTTTCACTCTCCGTCGCGAGGCGTTCGAGGTTGGGCAGCACGCCTTCGAACGGGCGGTCAATGCTGCTGACCTTGCCCGCGCGCCAGAACCTGAAGGCCACATCATCCCCGCCGGAGCCGTGCATGAGCACCTTGCGAAATTCCTCCGGCAAATCCTGATACGGCGTCTCCAGACTCACACTGAAATGATCCGCCACCGACCGCAGCATGGCCTTGTAATAAATGTTCATCCGTTTGCCCGCGCGGCGCCACGGCTGGATCGAGCCTTCCAGCGGCAGCGTCATGTCCGGCACCACCAGATGCTCGTCAAAAACCATTTTCTGGCCGAGGCCGTGACACATCGGACACGCCCCGGCCGGCGCGTTAAAGGAAAAATGCTTGGGCGTTGGCGGATCGTAACTCTTGCCGGTCGCCGGCGAACACATCTTGTTCGAGTGCAGCGTTTCGATCCAATCGCCGGCAGAGTTTGGCGACGCTTCCTTTTTTTGAGTCCGGCTCGCGGGGACGCCCGCCCCACCTTCGGGCAATTGGTGCAGCGTGAACATCACGCCCTCGCCCCAGCGCAGCGCGGCCTCGACGGAATCGCCCAGTCGCACGCGGATTTTCTCATCCATCACCAGGCGGTCCACCACGGCCTCAATATTGTGGAATTTCTTTTTATCAAGCTTGATGCGGGCGGCCTGTTCGCCGAGTTCCAGCAATTCGCCATTCACGCGCACGCGCACAAAACCTTCGCGGGCCAGGCGCTCGAACACGTCGCGAAATTCACCCTTCTGGCGGCGGACGACCGGGGCCAGCAGCATCACCTTGCTTTTGGGCGGCAACTTGAGGATTTTGTCCACGATGTCGCTGGTGCTTTGCGTGGAAATGGGCACGCCGGTTTCCGGGCAATGCGCCTGGCCGATGTGCGCGTAAAGCAGGCGGAGGTAATCATAAACCTCCGTCGTGGTGGCGATGATGGAGCGCGGGCTGCTGCCGGAACTGCGCTGCTCGATGGCAATGGCCGGCGAAAGTCCCTCGATAAAATCCACGTCCGGCTTCTGCATCTGGTCCAGAAACTGGCGCGCATAGGCGGAGAGCGATTCGACGTATTTGCGCTGGCCCTCGGCGTAAATGGTGTCAAAGGCGAGCGACGACTTGCCGCTGCCGCTCAAGCCGGTGACGACCACCAGCTTGTCGCGCGGAATGGAGAGCGTGAGGTTTTTGAGATTGTGCTCCCGC
>JAJXXI010000645.1 GCA_021781185.1 bacterium | reverse complement strand
AACTTTTTTCAGGATGGCATGGGAACGCGGCTGGAGCTGCGAGAACTGAGGCCAGCGACGCAGCGCATCCCAGGAATCCCGCTGGGCGTAACGTTGCGGTGGTGCCGCCGTGCCGAGGCCAATGATGAACATGGCGGACATTAGCGCACGGCGGCGGCTTGCGCGAATTTAATGAAGTGAAAACGGCGGCGGAAAAATTCCGCCGCCGCTGGATTTCTTGATCAGATTTTACTTCAGACCGGCCAGGTAGCCGAAGCGTGCCTTGAACTGTTCCGGCGTCATCTTGATGACGGCGGCGAGCTTGCCAAGCTGCTTGGCGTCCTCGAAGTCTTCGCGTTCCAGGCGGATCATGTAGGCCTGGGCGCATTCAAACGCTTCGCCGTCCACGTTGACGCGGCGGTTCTGCATGCGGCCGGTTTTGGGATCCAGCATGTCATCAAACGGCAGCGGGTTCATCTTGCCGTCCACGAAACTGATGATGGCGCCGTATTTTTCCGCCTCGGGCGAACGGAGGAATTTCACCGCCGCATAGCCAAGATCGCGGGTGTATTCGGCGTCGAACGGAATCGGGTCGGCACAGCGCAGCTCGTAGCCGAGATCCTTGTCAATGAACGCCATCTTGATGCCGAGCTTTTCCAGACGCACGGTCAGGAGTTCCTTCATCAGGCGGCCGAATTCAATTTCGCCGAGGCGCAGATGGCCGTGATCGTCACGAATGACTTTGCCGAAACGTTCCAGTTGCCCGTCAGGCAACGCATCCACGAGCCCCTTTTCCCCGAGCGATTCAATCAAACCTTCGGCCAGCACCACGAGCCCGTAGTTGGAGCCTTCCGCTTTCCGCTTGATAATGGAGCCAATGATGATGTCGCACACCTCGTCCACGGTGACGGGACGACCGCGGAATTCCTCCGAAATGATTGAAAGCGTGGCCGCCGAGGCCTTGGCAATGCCCAGCGCGAGATGCCCCGCCGCGCGGCCCATGCTGACGATGATATACCAGCGCGACGTGGTGCGGGCATCCTCCATCAGGTTGCGGACGATCTGCACGCCGTAATGACGGGCGGTTTCGTAGCCGAACGTCGGGGCGGTGCCCGGCAGCGGGAGGTCGTTGTCAATCGTCTTGGGCACGTGGGCCACCTTGATCTGGCCGCCGCTGCGCTTGGCCACATAACTGGCGGAAAAAGCCGTGTCGTCGCCGCCGATGGTCACCAGCGCGGTCACGCCGAGCTTTTCGAACACGGTGAAAATATTTTTCATCTGCTCCTCGGACTTGGTCGGGTTGGTCCGCGCCGTGCCGAGAATGGAGCCGCCCTTGATGTGGATGTCCTTCACGTTGCTGATGGACAACGGCTTGATCTGCGTGATGTCGCCCTGGGCAATGTGCTTGAAGCCGTCCCGGAAGCCGATGACTTCGTAACCTTGATTGATGCCTTCAATGGTGGCTGCGGAGATGACCCCGTTCAAGCCGGGAGCCGGACCGCCACCAACCAAAATACCAAGTCTGCCTTTATTGCTCATGTGTGTTTGAATGGTTAAGATAATGACCGAAAGGACAAGCCATTCTGCACACGGAAGCCAAAATTTCAATTCCATTCTTGCCGCATTCAGCCCACAATTTGCGCGCAAAATGAAACGAGCCGTATTTCTCGACCGCGATGGAACGCTCATTGTGGAAAAAAACTACCTGCACCGTCCCGAGGACGTGCAACTGTTTCCCGGCGCGGGCAAAGCGCTGAAACGGCTGGGTGACGCCGGGTTCCAGCTCATTATCGTCACCAACCAGTCCGGCATCGGGCGCGGCTACTACACGCTGGCCGAGGCCGAACGGGTGAATGAACGCGTCTGCGACGATCTCGCCCGCGATGGCGTGCGCTTCGCAAAGATCTACATCGCGCCCGAAGCGCCCGACCAGCCCAGTCGCGGCCGCAAGCCGTCGCCGCAATTTCTGTTTGATGCGCGCGATGAGCTTGGCTTGAATCTGGCAGACAGTTTCATGGTCGGTGACAAATTGATTGATCTGGAAAGCGGCTGGAACGCCGGCGTGAAGCAAAGCATACTCGTCCGCACCGGCTACGGACGGAAAGTGGAAAAGGAATCACCCGGAGAACTTAAAGACGCGGTCGTTGTGGATGATTTGAACGGCATGGCGGAATGGATCTTAAACCAGAAATAATTTATGTGCGGCATTATTGGATACGTCGGCAAAAAGTCAGCCTCGCCCATCCTGCTCGAAGGTTTGCGGCGGCTGGAATATCGCGGTTATGACAGCGCGGGCGTGGCGATCCTGCACGGCGCCGACCTGCTTGTCCGCAAGAAAAAGGGCAAGATTGACGAGGGCATCGCGCGGCTCCTGAAAGCGCAGCCCGCCGGCGGACAGCTCGGCATCGCCCATACGCGCTGGGCCACCCACGGCGTGCCGTCCGATGTAAACTCCCACCCGCACCTGGACGGCTCCGGCAAAATTGCCGTCGTCCACAACGGCGTCATCGAAAACTACGACCGGCTCAAGGACCGGTTGCTCAAAGGCGGACACAAGTTCAAGTCCAACACTGACACGGAAGTGCTCGCGCATCTCATCGGCGACTATTACGAAAAGCGGCGCGGCAAAATCGGGGCGAACGGCGACACGCTCACGCAGGCCGTTTGCGACGCGCTGCGCGAAGTCATCGGCACCTACGGTCTTGCGGTGATTTGCACGGATTTCCCCAACACCATCGTCGGCGCACGTCGCGGTTCGCCACTCATCATCGGCATCGGCAAGGACGAAAATTTCGTGACCAGCGACGCCAACGCCATCGTCGCCCACACCAAAAAGGTCGTTTACCTGAACGATTACGATGTGGCGACCATCACCGGCGACCGCTTCGATGTGCAAAATCTCGGCACGGACACCGCCAATGTCCAGATCAGCAAATTGGAATTCAGCCAGGAGGACGCGGTGCGCGGCAAGCACGCGCATTTCATGCTCAAGGAAATCTACGAGCAGCCGCAGACGGTTTTGAACGCGCTGCGGGGCCGGATTGACTTTGAAGGTGCCACCGCGAAGTTCGGCGGCCTGAACATGACCCCCGCCGAACTGCGCGGGATTGACCGCATTGTCATCGCCGCCAGCGGCACGAGCTGGCACGCCGCGCTGGTGGGCGAATACTTGTTCGAGGAGCTGGCGCAGATGCCCGTCGAAGTGGAGTTCGCGCACGAATTCTGTTACCGCAATTGTCCGCTGGAAAAAAACACCGTGTTGCTCGTCCTCTCGCAATCCGGCGAAACCGCCGACACGCTCGCGGCGCTGCGCGAAGCCAAGCGCCGCGGCCACCGGGCGCTGGCCGTGATCAACGTCGTCGGCAGCACCATCGCCCGCGAATCCGACGGCGGCATCTACATGCACGCCGGGCCGGAAATCGGCGTGGCCTCGACCAAAGCCTTCGTTTCGACACTCACCGTTTTGACGCTGCTGGCCATTCATCTTGGCCGGATGCGCCTCCTCGCGGCCCCGCGCGCCCTGGAAATCCTCCACGCGCTCGAAGCCCTGCCCAAACAGATAGAAAAAATTCTCGCGCAAAATGACGTGCTGAAAAAGCTGGCCGGAAAATACGCCAAGGCGGACGACTTCTTTTTCCTCGGGCGCGGCTACTCGTTTCCGATCGCGCTCGAAGGGGCACTGAAGCTGAAAGAGATTTCCTACATCCACGCCGAAGGCTACTCGGCGGCGGAGATGAAGCACGGCCCCATCGCACTGATTGATTCCAAGACGCCGACGGTCTTTCTGGTGCCGCAAGATTCGATGTATGAAAAGACGATGGCCAACCTGGCGATGATCCGTGCGCGCAAAGGCCCGATCATCGCGCTGGCGACAGAAGGCGACAAGGCCATCAAGAAAGTGGCCGTTGATGTCATTTACATACCGAAGACGCTGGAGCCGCTGAACCCGATCCTGGCGAGCGTGCCGCTGCAACTCTTCGCCTATCACATCGCCGTGGCCCGCGGCTGCGACGTGGACAAACCGCGCAACCTCGCCAAGAGCGTGACGGTGGAGTAGCGCTAATTATGGGAACGGCGGCCT
>JAJXXI010000530.1 GCA_021781185.1 bacterium | reverse complement strand
ACCCCGCGTCTCCCGTGGTGGCAGCCATTCGTCTGGCGCTGGCTCGTCATTACCGGCTGGGTGCGGCCATCACGGCGGCGCGAGTATCCAGTCTGAGCCGCACGGTAGTGCGTCTCCACTGCTGGCGTGATGTAGAGCCTGCCCAGCTCGAAGCGAATTCGCTCTGGCAGAATGAAACTGTTGGTCATGGTGTTTTAATGAGACTGATAATGTGGCCGGCGACTACGCGGCCTTTCCGAACTGCCCGCGCCTGCGGCTCTCGCCCTTGCGCTTCACGGTCGCGCCTTTCTGTCCGGCGGCGATGCCGTTGCTGTAGCTTTCCAGTATCCTCTCGGAAACCCAGCGGATGACTTCCTCGCCGGTCTGCGAGCTGTTAAGTCGCTTCATTAACTCGTTCTCGAACTCTTTGATGTATGACATCTTCGTTTTCGCTTAACTTTTAATCGCGGGTCGGCGTTCGTTCGCCGCTCGCACTTTTTGAATGGCATCCGAAGTCAAGGTGTAACGAGCGCGGTGGAACGTATTCGACCGGGGAGAAAGCGAAGCAAGGCGGAGCTTTCGGGGGCTGGAACGACCTTGACCGGATGGTAAAATGAAAAAAGGGCGGCGGCGAAACGAACCACACTGCGCTTGTGATTCTGCGACGCTGCGATTCTGCGGTTTGCGATTGGGGGGGGGGAAGCGAGCCCTGGGGAAAATAACTTGAATGAGGCTCTGCCGAATTCCGTTACTGAAATTAAAAATCCGGCGTATAGCCGGATTTATGCTTTCCAAAATCTAATTTCCGATTATTTCAAAACTTGATGTGGTGTCCGCAAAACTGCACGAGCATGAAGATCAATTTGATTGCCGCACTCGCAAGCGCAATGACGCTTGCATACCATTTAATTTTATCCTTCGGCGTCCGGTTTTCAATCGCTCGCTGGCTATTTTGGTATTCAAGAGCGGTGAGTCGGCTATCGTGATTTGCTAGCGCCATGCAAATGCGCTGCTGCTGTGTCCACCAGATGTGGACCAAGACGCCGACTCCTATTCCGAAGAATAGCCAGAATAAATTCTTGTTGCTCATAGCAATTGACTTAATTGACACCTTTGTTGCCAATTTTGGCAAGAATTTTTCATCATTTCCATGCTTGTCGCCGACACCGTTCTGCCGCGATAGCGGCAACCGTCCAAAACTGGTTAAAAAAGTAAGGGCGGATTAGTCGAGCGGGAACGCAAAATGCCCGTAGCTCGCGAAGGGTCTTTTGCGTGCCTGCTCGCCCGCCCGCTCCCGGCGGAGTCTTGGGATGTTTCGAGACGGGAGGGTGTGCCTCGCCGAAGGGGGATTAAGGGGGCGGAGGCGGGGCATCCCCGAGCGGCGTAGAAAGCTCTCAAGTCTCCGCCGGTGCGCCGTTCCTCGGCGCAACCTGTTCCAAGCCGTCCAAACCCGTCTCCGGGCAAGGGAGCGGTCACGCTCCCGCGCCAAACCCGTCCAACCCGTTCAAGGACGACTGTCCTTTATTCGTGTAAACCGTCCGTGGGTGAACCCGTTTCTCGCGTGAGCGATGAGGGAGGTTTTTGGCGAGCGCGGCATCCCCACATCAAGGGGCCGCGCGAGCCATAAAACCGACCGAAGTCGGGGATGGCGCAAAACGCCAAATCACCGGGAAACGATTGTGAACACAGGGGGATATATGATCACCACCCCTCCCCATGTGGGGAAGGGCGTGGGGAACCCCTAAAAAGCGCGATTCCCATCGCCTCCAGAGGAGGTTTGTCCTTGATAAAAGGTTCGAGCGACATCATAGAGAGGCAGGTGAAGTCGTGAGTCGCCGACAATCCGAACGCGCCTGATAATTCGGTTGTCCATCGAAAAACAAAGCTGGCTCGCTGCGCTCGAAGTAAAGTCAGTTCGCGCTCAACGCTGTTCGCGGGCTAAACCACCACGAGGCGCGCAACCAGGTGAACCGGCGGGGCCTCTCCTCGTCGGTGAAGGTCATTTGACTGACGGCCTTGATGCGGTCGCGGATGGTTTTGCCCTCGGCCATGTCAATGGCCCCAAGCACGCGCATTTCCAGATAAACGGTGGGATTTCGCATGCGCTGGACTTTTTGAAGTTGCCCGCCCCGGCGTTTTGCCGGTGAGCGGAATGGTTTTCATTACGCCGCCGACGCTACCAGCGGCCACCCGCAGCCCCGGAACGTCTCTCCATCAGTGGCCTTGGGATCATTCCCCAACACCCGACTATGCCGGTTCAAACCACCAATGCAGCCGCAATGTGGACACGGCGACTGCTTGAGTGAAAAAGCTGCGCCGTCAACTCCTGGTCGTCGCGCACAAAATGAAAAGGCCGATGGAACATCCCCATTGCTGCCCAAAGTCAACCGGCGTCGTCGAGCTTTTTCTGCACGGCACTTCAAGACGGCGGAACTTGGTTCAGAAAGGTTTGAGAAAAAGAAGGACGGCGCTGACGGCACTTCAGCCACACTCCCATCCTCAACTCACCCAGATTTATGATGGCAATTCGGCCAGAATACGGCACTTCTTATGACGGCACTGCGGCACTTAACGGTCAATTACCGCGTCGGGAAACGAATCCAAGAGCCGTTGAAGGCGTAGATTAATCCTTTCAACCTCGGCGCGCTTCTCGCATCGCAGATAGTGTTGAATTCCCAACCCTTTTGCCAATCCGCAATTTTTCACCGCTTCCGCCATTCTGTTTTCGGCGGTTCCGGCAGGCCTTGCGCCCGCAGCGCCGTGCGGAAATGCAGTTTCGAGACTTCCGCCAGATTCTCCGCGCCGCGTTCCTGCACAAATTGTTTCGCCGCCGCATCCACCGCCGCGCTGGCGCCCTTGGGAAATTTCATCGCGAACTGATGCTCCAGCCTCGCAATGCCTTTCACAAATGCATCCCGCGCCAGAATGGATGCCGCCGCCACAGCGATGTCTTCTTCCGCCTTGTGCCGCTGCATCAACTCAATTTCGCGACCAGCGCTCATCAACGCCTTTTCAATGACGCTTTTGCTCGCGGCAAACTGGTCGCTGATGGCGCGCACCGGGGCGGGGTTCATTTGGTAACGTTTGCCCATGAGATTCTCAATCACCCGCGCGTGCCCCCACGCCAGCAGCGTGTTCACGCTTCTCATTTTCACGTAAAGCCGGTTGTAAGCCTGGTTGCCAATTGTCACGGCATCCACCACGCAACCGGGCGTCTGGCGGATCAACTCGGCCAGCTCGTGAATTTTCTTTTCGCTGGGAATGTTCTTGGAATCGCGGATGCCGGCCGATTTCCACGCGTTGATGACGCTTTCATTCACATACACTCCGGCGATGCACAGCGGCCCGAAGAAATCGCCCTTGCCGCTTTCATCCACGCCGAATCGCGGCAGGAGCAGGTCGGGATTCAACACGGTCTCGTAGCCGAGTTTGGCCTGCCGCAAAATCTCCGGCTCCAGCACGAACTCCACGAACTCCTGCGTGCCCTTGCCCTGCACCACCAGCTTGCCGCTCTCGTAAAGCACGATGTTCGTCTTGTCCGACTCGAACGCGAACCGCGCATACGGCACCTCGCGCGGCTGCCAATTGCGCGCCACCAGCGCAGCCTGCAACGCCGACGCCTGATCGTCGGTCAACTTGCCCGTGTGCATGGTCAGCGGCTTCATGAATTACACAGATTTCTTCAAGGGCTTTTTTCTGCTGTGTAGACTCCTAAAACTATTTGAAAATCATTTTCCAATTCTAACAGCAATGGGGTAACGCTGGCCTTCAGTTCATCACTTACCTTCCCATACTTTTCTGTTTTTTCACCTGAAAACTGGGAATGCAAACTTGTCATGGCAGTGTTATCTTCTGTTGCGTCCAATAATGGCAAAAGATTTTGATAGGTTTGGACAATGGCGTCGGCCTGTTTTGAAAAAACGTGCTGGAACCGCAAATTCGCAATTTGAAGCTCTGCCTTTAAATTGGCTTCCTTTGTTTCATATTCGTGTTTTACGGAGTTTTTTTAAACGCACAGAAATCAGTGTTTGAACCAGCAAGGCAATAAGAACCCAGCAAACGCCATACTGATTCACGAATTGAATGATTTCATTCAT
>JAJXXI010000589.1 GCA_021781185.1 bacterium | reverse complement strand
TCGAGAATGAAAACTGGGCCGGCACATTCAACGCCGTGGCTCCCAGCGCGGTGACGAATGTAGAATTCATGTGTGAACTGCGCCGCGCCCTGCATCGTCCGTGGAGTCCGCCCGCGCCGGCGCTCGCGGTGAAACTGGGCGCGTGGTTGATGGGTTCCGAACCATCGCTCGCGCTGATCAGCCAGCGCTGCGCCCCCGGGCGGCTGGCTGAGGTGGGTTTCCCGTTTCAATTTTCCGAACTGGCCGCCGCCTTGCGCGACCTCTGCCCGCAACGTTGATTTATGAAAACCATTGCCATCATTGGCGCTTCCGCCGACCGCAGCAAATTCGGCAACAAGGCCGTCCGCGCATTCCTCAGCCAGGGCTGGACGGTTTATCCGGTGAATCCCAAAGAATCACAAATCGAGAATCTGCCCGCGTTTCCCGGCATTGGAGCCGTTCCCGTCAAACCGGACTTGATCAGCGTGTATCTGCCGCCGCCGGTGCTGCTGAAGCGATTGCCGGAAATTGCGGCGCGCGGCTGTGACGAACTGTGGCTGAACCCGGGAACCGAATCCGCCGAGGTGCTGGCGGAAGCGGAACGGCTGGGACTGAACGTCGTTCAAGCGTGCAGCATCGTGGGCATCGGCGTGTCGCCGGCGACGCTTTGAAATGCCACGTCACGCCAGCGCGTGGGCAATGACTTCGGCCATGTGCCTGATGCGGACGGTGGCCAGATGCTGCACCTGATGCCGGCAACTGGTGCCGGAAACGATGGCGGTGGTGCCGAATGGCTGGCCGGTGACCTGCTTGATGAGCGGTTCGGCGATTTTCAGCGAGAGTTCGTATTTGGATTGCATCATGCCGAACGCGCCGGCCATGCCGCAGCAGCCGGTGTCCAGCAGCGTGGCGGTGCGTCCGGGCAGCCGCGCGGCGAGCCGTTGCATGGCCCGGGGATCGGTCAGCGCCTTGGCGTGGCAATGCGCATGAATGACGAGGCGCTCCTCCTGCGGCGTGAAGCGCAGCGCCGCCGGCTCGCGTTCGAGCAGTTGTCCGATGAAATCCTCAAACAGAAAACAGCGCGGAGAAATGTCGTGGGCTCCGGCCAGCTTCAGTTCCCGATAATCCTCGGCGAACATCGAATAGCAGGACGGCTCCAGGAAAATAATTGGCGTGGCGGCGTCCGTGGCGGCGAGCAGCGCCAGGTTGTGTTGCCCCATTTTTCGGGCCTCATCCAGATTGCCCATGCTGAACGCGGGGCGGCCGCAACATTTCCGCTGTTTGGCGAGCGTCACCTGAAAACCGGCCGCCTCCAGCACGGCCACGGCGGCTTGGCCGATGTGGGGCTCGTGATATCGCACAAAGGTGTCGTCCCACAAAATCACGTTGCCTCGGATCGCTGGATTGGCGTTGTGATGCCGGGCAAACCAGTTGTCAAAACGCTGCCGGGCGAAGGT
The DNA here is from genome assembly GCA_021781185.1 of bacterium. Taxonomy (GTDB): domain Bacteria; phylum Verrucomicrobiota; class Verrucomicrobiia; order Limisphaerales; family UBA11358; genus UBA11358. The sequence continues at coordinate 2,648 of JAJXXI010000589.1, read as the reverse complement.
CGCCATCGGGCGCTCCGCAGCCAGGCCGAACAACCGGAAAAATGCGTGCCGGACGGAGCGTGATTCCAGGAGATAATTCGCCATGGTCGGCACCATCGTGCCGAGACGGCCCGCCAGATCAACCGAACTGATCAGCCGCTGCAATTTGGTCAGACCCGTCTGCCGGGTTCGCGCATGCAGCAGCTCGGCCTTGAGCAGCGGGAGGTTGACGTTCGAGGGGCATTCGCTGGCGCAGGCGCGGCAGGAAAGGCAGTTGGACAACGCGTAATCCAACTCCTTCGCACGCAGCGGATCGGAAATTTCACGATGCTCCAGCGCGGCGCGGATGAGGTTGGCGCGACCGCGTGTGGACATGCCTTCCTCGCCGGTGGCCAGATACGTCGGGCACATGGTTGGCGTCTGCTTGGTGCAGCCGCCGCAACCGTTGCATTGCTCCAAATTCGAGAGAAATGATTCGTCCCGCGCGGCGAAGGCTAGCACCGGCTCAAACGGCAAAACCAGGTTCCGGTCCGCTCCCTGGCGCAGATGACGGTCAATTTTGTAACGCCCGTCGCCGATGATTTTTCCGGGATTGAACAGGTTGTCCGGATCGAACGCGTTTTTGATTTCGCGCATCAGCCGGTGAACCTCCAGTCCGACCTGCTGCTTGAGATATTCCGTCCGGGCCATGCCCACGCCGTGTTCGGCGGCGAGCGAGCCTTTGAACTGCGCCACCAGCGCGGCGACTTCGTTGGCGATCTGCCGGAATTTTTTCAGGTCATTCACCCGGTGCAAATCCAGCACTGGCCGCACATGCAGCAACCCCGCCGCCGCGTGGCCGTAAAACGATGCCTGCACGCCGACGCGCGTGAACAATTCCTGCAAGCCCGCAAAATACGCGGGCAAATCCCGCGGCCGCACCGCCGCGTCCTCGATGAAGCACGCCGGCTTGGCACTGCCTTTGCAACTGGTCAGCAGCGACAGACCCGCCTTGCGCATTGCCCAGACCAACCCGCGCTCAGCTTCATTCTTCAGCATCAACTGGCGCAGTCCGAGTCGGCGGCGGGCCAAAGCGGCGAGCTTGTCCTTCGCGCCTTCGAAAAACTCCACCACCAAGATTGCTTCACACGGTTGTGCGTCCAAATCCAGGAGCTCGCGCACGGCCTGAAATTCCCGCTGCCCGCGCGTCTGATCGAAAAGCGGACGGTCCACATGCTCAATGGCCGCCGGTTCCAGATCCAGTAACGCCTCCGTCGCCTGCATCGCCTCAGCCACGGACGCAAAGAAAATCAGCGCCACGCCGCGCTCCTCTGGCAGCTTGACGATGTTGAGTTCCGCCGAAAAAATGCCGGCCAGCGTGCCTTCGCTGCCGCAGAGAATGGGCACCAGGTTGCCGGGTTGCTCCAGTGCGCGCGCCAGCCCGTAGCCCGGCCAGCGTTTCAGGAGTCCCGCCGGGAACTGTTCTTTGATGAGCAGTTCATTCAACGACACCATGTCCTCCACCAGATGCCGCTGGGCGTGCAGGGAAGGCAGGTGCTGGCCGATCCGGGTGACCTTGCCGTCCGCCATGACGATTTCAATCTCGCGAACGTGCCGGCCCGTGGTGCCATACACCGGCGTGTAGGCGCCCGAGGAATCGTTGGCAATCATCCCGCCGAGCGTCGCCCGCGAGCTCGTCGCCACTTCCGGCCCGAAGCTGAAGCCGAACGGCCGGAGATGCTGGTTCAACTGATCCAGCACCACGCCCGCGCCGACACGGACCGTGCGGGCATCCTTGTTCAAATCCCAGATCACGCGGTTGTGCCGCGCGAAATCCACGATCAATCCCTCGCCAATCGCGCCGCCGCTCAGGCCGGTGCCGCCGCCGCGCGGCGTGACCGTGATGCCCGCCGTGAGCGCGGCCTGGATGACATTGGCCGCCTCGCTGGTGGTCTTGGGAAACGCCACCGCCGCCGGCACAATCTGGTAGGGGGAGGCGTCCGTGGCAAAAAGCTGACGCGTTCGATTGTCGAACCGCACATCACAGTTCGACGAGTTCAGCGTAGCCATCTGTTGCGTGGAAAGCACGGACCACAAGCTATCGGCGTCGCCCGCGGCTGGCAATGGCTTTAAAGCGCTTTTGCGTGAACCATGCCAGCCATTTTCCGCGCCGGAAATTGTTTTCTCCGCAATGGAGAAAACTTTTTTCGTCGCGCAGCCAACTTTCTCCGACACAGATCTTGTTTTCGGCACGATGAAATTACCGGCAGGAGCACGGAGACACCTTCTTTGTTACGAAGAAACCTTTCTCCGTAGCAAATCAAACAAGCAACGTTACGGCATTAGTCGTTTCCGGTCTGTGGCTGGTTAGAAAAACAAGACGGCCAATTGTAAATCTGAAAAAATTAGGATAATAGAACACCATAAACCAAGAAATGGCACGGAGGAACATGGGTGAACATGGATGGCTGCGCTACGTAACACAGTCTTCCAGCCTGCGAGTATGGCGGTTTCCAACCGCCATGAAGGGGGCAGTCCCAACTTTGGCGCGAGCGTGGCGGGTGATTAAGAGCTTATCCGTAAATAGAGGTTCATGTTAAAGTCAGCACATACGCCAGCAAATCAGGGCCGCCGCGCATTGCAGCAGCGCCAGAAAGTTGGCGGCGGTCTTTTCATAACGCACCAGCAGT
>JAJXXI010000017.1 GCA_021781185.1 bacterium | reverse complement strand
CCGCGTCGGCGGGCTATTACAAGGTCAAGCTTCTGAAATCCGGCGTTGTGGCGGACATGACCGCCGGCGCGCGCGCGGGGATCATGCGATTCACGTTTCCGGTCAGCGGCGGGGCATCCATCATGACGGACCTGAGCCACATCATCGGTCCTTGGCACATCGCCGAATCACGGGTTCGAATCGAGGATAATTCCACGATCACCGGATTCCATCTGGTCAATGGCTGGGCCAAGGAACGATACATCTACTTCGCCGCACGCTACTCGCGTCCGTTTGACGACACGGAAATCATCAGCTCCGGCAAACCGGTCATCTACAACACCTATCGTTTCCGCAGCCACAAGGAAGCGGCGGGAACGAACCTGCAATTTCTGGCCAAATATAATCAAACGCACGCGGGCGAAGTGATCGAAGTGAAAGTGGCCATTTCCGCCATCAGCACTGCCGACGCGCTACAGAACCTCGATGCGGAAATTCCAGACTGGGATTTTAACAAGGTGCTGGCGGCAACACGCGCCAAATGGGATCAAGTGCTGGGCAAGATTCAGGTTGAAGGTTCCCGGAACCAAAAAGAGACGTTTTACACTTCGCTCTATCACGCCTCGTTGGTGCCGAATTTGTTTGAGGATGTGAACGGTCAATACCGGGGATTTGACCAGAATGCTCATCAATCCAAAAAATTCACCGATTACGCCGTTTTCTCGCTGTGGGACACGTTCCGCGCCGAGAATCCGCTGCTCGCGCTCATTGACGAGGAGCACGAATCGGACTTCATCAATTCCCTGATCGCGCATTACGACCAGAGCGTGGATCATCTGCTGCCGATGTGGGAGTTGGACGGCAATGAAACCTGGTGCATGATTGGTTACCACGCAGTGCCGGTGATCGTGGACGGCTATTTCAAGGGTGTGAAAGGGTTTGATGTGCAACACGCCTACGAAGCCTGCAAGGCCACCGCCATGAGCCCCGACTATGACAGCGTTGCCGCCTATGCGAAACTGGGCTGGGTTCCCTGCGACAAGGAGGACGAATCGCTGTCCAAGACGCTCGAATATGCCTATGACGACTGGTGCATCGCACAAATGGCCAGGGCGCTGGGCAAGACGGAAGATTACAATTATTTCATGAAGCGGGCGGCCAGCTACAAAAACATTTATGATCCGGTCATCGGCTGGATGCGGCCGAAGGATTCGCACGGTAACTGGCGCACGCCGTTCAACCCGCACGCGTTCGGCGGCGGCCCCAATATGAACGACGTCACCGAGGCGACCAGTTCGCAATACTCGTGGTTCGTGCCGCAGGATGTGCCGGGCTTGATTCATCTGATGGGCGGCAAGGACAAGTTCATCGAGAAGCTCGATTCGTTGTTTGACGCCAAACAATCAAAGTCCTTCACGGACGAATTGTCCACCAACGATCTGCGCGGTTGCATCGGTGAATACTGGCACGGCAATGAACCGAGCCACCATGTCATCTACCTCTACTGCTATGCCGGCGCACCCTGGAAGGCGGCGGAACGGTTGCATCAGGTGGTCACGACGCAATACGGCAATCAGTCGGGATCACTGTGTGGCAACGACGACTGCGGCCAGATGTCGGCGTGGTATATGTTCACCTGCCTGGGATTTTATCCGGTCTGTCCGGCGAGTGATTATTATGTGATCGGGGCACCGCAGATTCCGAAAGCCGTCCTGCATTTGTCTAGCGGGAATACCTTCACGATGACGGCGGCAAATATTTCCGACCAAAATATCTACGTCCAATCGGTCAAGCTGAACGGCAAGAATTGGAATTCACCGTTCCTGCCGTATCAGCAATTGAAGCACGGCGGCACGATCGAATTTAACATGGGCCCGGAGCCAAGCCAGTGGGGAACCCACCCCGGAACGCCGGAATAATTTTATGAAGACACATTGTTCACTGACGCAAAAGTTCGCGCATTCGACGTGCATCATCACCGCTTTGGCGGCCGCTGCCTTGGAGTTTTCCATCGGTGCCGGCGCGGCACCCCATCCGGCGGACGAATCGTTGCCGATGGTCGGCACGGACGCGCATGGCCATGCTTATCCGGGGGCCACCGTGCCGTTCGGCATGGTGCAACTCAGCCCGGATACGCGCACGGAAACCTGGGATGGCTGCTCGGGTTATCATTATTCCGATTCGGCGATTCTGGGCTTCAGCCACACGCATTTGAGCGGCACCGGCGGCGCGTGTCTGGGCGATGTGATGCTGATGCCCGCCGTGGGCGAGGTTCAATGGGACGCCGGTTCGCCGGGCAACGGCTACGCCTCGAAGTTCTCCCACACCCGGGAGGAGGCGACGCCGGGCTATTATCGGGTGTATCTGGAGACGCCGCAGGTCACGGCGGAATTGACCGCCACCGCCCGGTGCGGCTTTCATAAATATACCTTCCCTGCGTCCGGCCAGTCGCACTTCATCCTGGACCTGGCGCACGGCATTGGGAACCAGCCGGTGGAGGCCGCAGTGCATGTGGAAAATCAAACCACCGTCAGCGGCTACCGCATTTCCGACGGCTGGGGCGGCCGGCGCGCCGTTTATTTTGTGATGCAATTTTCCAAGCCGTTTTCATCGGCCGGCATCCAGCGGGATGGCCTGCTGTTGCCCGGCGCGCGTGAGAGCCATGGCAAAAGCGTCAAGGCGTTTTTTGGTTACAAAACCACCGCCAATGAGGTCGTGATGGTCAAGGTGGGCATTTCCGGCACCGGCATCGAAGGCGCGCGGAAAAATCTGGCGGCGGAAATTCCCGGATGGGATTTCAACGGCGTCCGGGCTGCGGCGGTGAAACAGTGGAAAGAGGTGTTCGACGCCGTGCAAATCAAGACCTTCGACCCGCACATCGCCAAAACCTTTTACGCCAATCTCTACCTGACGTGCCTGGCCCCGACGCTGTTCAATGACGCGGACGGAACCTACCGGGGTTATGATCATCAAAATCATACAAATCCCGGCTTTCAGAATTACACGACGTTTTCCATCTGGGACATCTACCGTGCTGAGTGGCCGCTGCTGACCCTGTTGCAGCCCGGGCGCATCAACGACATGGTTCAGACCATGCTGACGGAACATCCCCAGCTCGGCGAACACACGACGCCCATCTGGCCGTTGTGGGCAAACGAAACCTGGTGCATGATCGGCTACCATTCGGTGGACATGATGGCCGAGGCCTACCTGGAAGGCTTTCGCGGCTTCAACGCGGAATCCGCCTACCAGCAGATGCGCGATACGGCGATGCAGAACCGAAACGGGCTGGATACTTATAAACGTCTCGGCTATGTCGCTTCCACTCCGGGCGGCACAGCCACTTCACGCACCATTGAATACACGTTCGATGACTGGTGCATCGCGAAAATGGCGGTGGCGCTCGGGCATCCGGAGGACGCCAAACGCTTCTACGAACGCGCGGCCAATTATTACAATCTCTTCGACCGGACCACGGAATTTTTCCGCGGGCGCAAGGCGGACGGACAATGGCGCTTTCCCTTTTCTCCCATCGCCCTGGTCAACGACGAATATACCGAGGCTGACGCGTGGCAATACGCGTTTGCCATTCAACAGGACGTGCCCGGCATGATCGCGCTTTATGGTGGCGATCAGGCGTTCATTCAGAAACTGGACACCTTGTTCACAACCAATTCGGCGATTGACACCGGCATTCCCGACATCTCCGGATTAATCGGCCAGGATTCCCAGGGCGATGAACAATGTCACCATGTTCCGTATCTTTACGATTATGCAGGTGAACCTTTCAAAACGCAGCAGCGCGTCCGTCAAATCATGGCCACCCTCTACAATGACACGCCGGCCGGACAATGCGGCAATACCGATTGCGGGCAGATGGCGGCGTGGTATGTCTTCAGCGCGCTTGGATTTTACCCGCTGAACCCGGACAGCGGTGTTCTGGCCATCGGCAGCCCGGTGGTTAGCAAGGCCGTCATCCATTTGGACCAAAAACAATACGGAGGTCGCACGTTTGCCGTCCTGGCCAAAAACAACAGTGCGGAAAACATTTACATCCAGTCTGCCTCACTGAATGGCAAGCCGCTCGTCCGACCATGGATCACCCG
>JAJXXI010000692.1 GCA_021781185.1 bacterium | reverse complement strand
CCGAGGCGAATGCGTTTCAGCACTTTCATGGCCTTCTTCCCCCCGGCCCCGCCGGGCTTGCGCGCAAAATCATCGGCCTCCATTGGCGGAACCGTGCCTTCGACCAGCGCCCGGGCGTCGTTATAGCGGGCCAGCAAGGTGTTGGTGGTGATCCAGGTCACGCCGCCATCCCAACCCTTGACGTTGGGCGGCGCGAAGAGATCCTGTCCGAGCTGCCGCAGCATGCCCCAGCACAAAATGGGCGGCGGCAATTGATTTTCCAGCATCCGCACGCTCCCCACGAGCCATTGCACCGGGCTTTTCACCTCATTGCGCACGATGTCCGGCGAATAAAACGCCTCGCTGCGGAACATCTCGCGGAGGAACGGTTTGAAGTTGTTGCCGTTCGCGCGGAGGCTGGCCGCCAGTTGCGTGTTCCAATCCTCGGAAGGCATCTGCCCGGCAAAATAATTCCACAGCTTGGCCGTGATGAACCGCGCAGCCTGCGGCTGGGAAACGATGATCTGCATCACGTCGTCCCCGTCAAAATTCCCCGTGTGGCCCAGAAACGTCTTGATCCCGTCGTCATGAAAGCGCGGACGATAGATGAATTTCTGGTCATTGGGATCCAGCGACCAGCCGGTCAGCGCCCGCGCGCCTTCGGTGACATCTTTCTCGGTGTAATTGCCCAGGCCGAGCGTAAACAGCTCCATGACTTCGCGCGCGAAATTTTCGTTGGGATGTTCCTTCCGGCTCTGCGCCTGGTCCAGCCAGACGAGCATGGCCGGATCCTTGCCCGCCTCGGTGAGCAGTTGCAACCAGTTGCCGGTGGCCAGCCGGCGGAACAATTCATTCTGCCGCCACATGTAATAGGGATTCCGCACCTTGTCCACGCTCGTGGCAAAATGACCGTGCCAGAACAATACCATGCGCTCCTGCAACGGTCGCGGCCCAGTGGCCATGCGTTGCAGCCACCAGCCCCGCAACTCCAGCATCCGCCGCTGAAACAACCGCTGCAGCTCGCGCTGCGCCATTTTTTTCTCCTCGGGCGTGCCGTTGCGGGCGGCGTCGCGGACTTTGCGGATTTCCCCGGGATTCGGCCTGGCCCACTCGGGATTCGGCGTCGGATCGGGAATCTTCTCGTAGTCGAGCAGGTGGGAAACCGCCGGTTCGTGCCCCAGATCAGCCAGCCGGCCGATTTCCACCGGGGTGCCGCCGAAACCGGCCCGGTTCAGCAGGTGTGCGGCCAAGGCATAATTCCATCCCCCGGATGAAAGCGGCTTAAGCATACGATTCAGGAGACGAATCATTTACGGGCCAGGTTTCAGCGGACATGAAAAATTTCTTCCACCCGCCAGCGGGCACGACGCCACCGGCGTGTGCAAGGCTCCGGTGGATGTCAGATCGCAGCGCACAATTTCCACCTCCCCGGCGGGCCAGCCGCCAAATTTCCGGTCGCGCAAAACCCCGGCCAGCTCCAGCAATTTATCCAGCACCATCCGACGCCCTGGCTTGAAACGCCCGAGCGTGATATGGCCGGTGAATTTTCCTGGCTTGTCCGCCGGGGCATACGGCCGCACCGCTTCGTCAATTTGCCGGTGCAGTTCGGCGAGCCTCCCTGCGTCATCGGCAGCGCCCGCCCAAATCACACGGGGCTTGTGCCGGCCCGGAAAAAAACCGATGCCGCCGGCGGCAAGTTGCAATGCCGGAATGCCGGCACACATTACGGACACAGATTCCACCAACGCCGGCAACTGCGCCGCCGGCACGTCGCCGAGAAATTTCAGCGTGACGTGAAACTGCTCCGGCTTCGTCCAGCGGATGACACTGGGCGACGAGCAACGCCGCAATCGGCTCTGGACGCGCTCGATTTCCTGCCGCACGTCCAGCGGGACAGCGATGGCGATGAACAGGCGCAGAAACGCAGAGGGAATTTCATTTGCCACGTTGCTCTTAATCTGTTGGTTGATCCGCCGAAATTCAAGCCGCGCCTTCAGTGGAGCGCTGGTCTGTAACCGGCCTGCAACCACGAGTGGACACGAATGCCCAGGGTGATTCCACGTCCGCGCCACGTCGTCATCGGCAATCTCACGCCGGGAACCACCGATACAGTGCAGAGCCGCGCGCTCGGCGGTGCCACGGGCTACAGCGACTGGTGTGATCCGGTTTCGCACATGGCCATGTGGCTTGCGGCCAGACACCATGGCAGAGACAGTGTGCTGCGGCCATCGCCTTGCGTTGCGTTGCCCACCAACAACGCTGGACCGGCGATTGTTTCGGCGTTGTTCTTTTCATGCCCCCGGGGCGTTCTCATCGCAGGCGCTCCATCCGGCATTCAACACTTGAAACTTGCCGGCTGAAACTTAAGACTGGCGACCATGTCGTTGCCCGCTGATCTGCACATGCACACGCCGCTTTGCCGCCACGCCACGGGCGAACCGGTGGAATATGCCCGCCATGCTCTGGAACTGGGTCTGACGGAAATCGGTTTCTCGGATCATTCGCCGATGCCACGCGATGATTTTGACGACTGGCGGATGCGCAACGACCAGTTGGATGAATACGTCGCCAAAGTCCGGCTCGCCCAGGCGGAGTTTCCCCAACTGACCATCCGGCTGGCGCTGGAGGTGGATTATCTGCCCGGCCACGAAGACTGGATCCGCGAGCTCGCCACGCGGCATCCGTGGGATTATTTCATCGGCAGCGTGCATTACGTCTCCGATTCATGGGACATTGACAATCCGGCGAAACTTTCCGAGTGGAAGAAGCGTGACGCCTTTGAAGTCTGGCAGGCTTATTTTGAGCGATTGACGCTGGCGGCGGAATCCAGGCTGTTCGAGATCATCGGCCACGCGGATCTGCCCAAGAAATTCGGCATCCGCCCGCAACAGGACTGCACCCCGCTTTACGAAAAGTTTCTGGACGCCGCCGCCAGGGCGGGCTGCTCGATGGAATTGAACACCGCCGGGCTGCGCAAGGATTGCCGGGAAATTTATCCGGGCCGCGACCTGCTCCGGCTGGCGTTTCAAAAAGGCGTGCCCATCACTTTTGGCTCCGATGCCCATGCCCCGGCGGAAGTCGGCATGAATCTGGCCGAAGCCGTGGCGCTCGCCCGCAGTGAAGGCTACACGGAAACCTGCCGGTTCAGGCAGCGGCAACGCGAAGCGGCCTGGCTCTGATATGGCTCCAGCCCGCGCCCCCAGATTCTTCCCTCTCGCTTGTCTGGTGCTGGCTTTTGGAACGTTGGCGCTTTACTGGCCGGCCACGCTCTGCCCTTTCACCGACCTCGACGATATTGATTACGTCGTCAACAATCCCATGGTGAAGGCTGGAGTGACTTGGCATGGCATTCTCTGGGCTTTCGGTGCCGTCAAACCGGCCTACTGGCACCCGCTGACCTGGATGTCGCACATGCTGGACTGCCAGTTGTTCGGGCTGAACGCGGGCGGCCATCATCTGGTGAACGTGCTGTTTCACATTGCCAACACGCTCCTGCTGTTCGCCTTTCTGCGCAGCACCACCGGCAAACCCTGGCGCAGCGCCGTCGTCGCCGCGCTGTTTGCCTGGCATCCGCTGCATGTGGAATCCGTCATGTGGATCGCGGAACGTAAAGACGTGCTAAGCGCCTTTTTCTGGCTGCTCACCCTGCTCGCTTATGCACGTTATGCCCGAGGTGGAATGTCTGAAAATTCCGCCGCCACGCCAGCACCCAATCGTCGGCCACTCCTTTATTTCGTCGCCGCCCTGATGTTTTTTGCGGGAGCCATCATGTCCAAGCCGATGGCGGTGACGCTGCCTTTTGTGCTGTTGCTGCTGGATCTTTGGCCGCTCCGGAGAATTTCCGATTTCCGGTTTCCGGTCTCCAGTTTGAACCGCCGTTTATTGCTGGAAAAAATCCCCTTCCTGCTGCTGGCGCTGGTGGTTTCCGCCCTCACTTTTTTTGCCCAGCGCGGCACGGGCGCGGTCAATCCGGTGGCCTGGAGCATCCGGCTGGGAATATTCCGGTTTCGTATGTGCGGTATTTGTCCAAAACTTTCTGGCCGGCGGACCTGTCCATTTTCTACCCCTATGTTTATGACTGGCCGGCACTGGCGGTTGCCGGATCGGTC
>JAJXXI010000378.1 GCA_021781185.1 bacterium | reverse complement strand
TGCTGAAGCTCTCCCCTGCTCCGTCCGAACCGCTCCAGCTTGCCGCCCGCTGCCAGCACATCTGCCGCTGGGAAAGCCCGCGCGAAAATTACCCGATGACCAGGCCGGGCTACCTGAAATGGCGGGCCGACTTGAAAAAATTCCACGCCGAAAAGTCCGGCCAGATTCTCCGGGAAACCGGCTACGACGAGGACACCATCCGTCGCGTGCAGGATTTGAACCTGAAAAGGAATTTCCCCGCCGACGCCGAAGTCCGCGTGCTGGAAGACGCGCTCTGCCTCGTGTTTCTGGAATTTCAGTTCGCCGCCCTCGCCGCCAAAAGCGACGACGAGAAAATGATCAACGCGCTGAAAAAGTCCTGGGAAAAGATGACGGAAGCCGCCCGCGCCGAGGCGTTGAAGTTAAGCTTCACCGAGCGGGAGAAAAGCCTCATCAACCGCGCCTTGAGCTGATCCGCATCCGGCAACCTGCGGCGATCCCGAAGCGCCTCCGGGAACGCGCGCGCTCAGGTGGTGCGAAATTTCCACTCAAGGCTTTCGCGAGACATCATCAAAGTAAAAACCCCGCAGTCGGCTGCGGGGTTTTGTTTTGAATTATCAGGCGAATCGCATCAATAAACCACCTTGTTGAGCGGATATTCGATGATGCCTTCCGCGCCGGCGGCCTTGAGTTGCGGGATGAGTTCGCGGACGACTTTTTCGTCAATGATGGTTTCCACAGCCACCCAGTCTTTGAGGCTCAGGTTGGAGATCGTGGGGTTGCGCAACGCGGGCAGATCGGCCAGCAGTTTCGCGAGGTTCTTCTGCGCAATGTTCATCTTGAGTCCCACCTTCGCCTCGGCGTCAAGCGCGCCTTTGAGCAGCATGGCCATCGTCTCGATCTTTTTCCGCTTCCACTTGTCTTTCCAAGCGTCGTTGTTGGCGATCAGGCGTGGCGTGGAACTCAGCAACTCGTCCACGATGCGCAGCTTGTTGGCTTTCAGCGAAGAGCCGGTCTCGGTGACTTCCACAATGGCGTCCACGAGTTCGTGCGCTTTCACCTCGGTCGCGCCCCAGGAAAATTCCACCTCGGCCTTGACGCCATGTTTTTTGAGATATTTCCTGGTGAGGTTGACGACTTCGGTGGCGATGCGTTTGCCTTCGAGATCCTTCACGGATTTGATCGGGGAATTTTCCGGCACACACAGCACCCAGCGGGCGGGACGCCGCGAGACTTTGCTGAAGAGAAATTCGCCGACTTCATGGACGCTGGAACCGTTTTCAATGATCCAGTCATGACCGGTGATGCCGCAGTCGAGGTAACCGTGCTCGACGTAGCGGCTGATTTCCTGCGCCCGGATGAGGCGGATCTCCATCTCCTCATCGTCCACATAGGGCACGTAGGAGCGGCTGCTGACCTGGATGTTGTATCCGGCCTTGGCCAGTTTTTCGAGGGTGGCTTCCTGCAAACTGCCCTTGGGCAGTCCGAACCGTAGTTTCTTGCTCATAAAATTTTCTTCACGGAATTCTTCGCTCGCGTGACTGGATTCATTGTCCAGCTTCAACGCGGCTAGGCGACCTTTTTTTTGGTTTTCTCCACGCGAAACTTGATCACTTGAAGCCGGCAATCGTCCAATCGTCCCCGGCTTTTCCGAGGATAAACGTTTTGTCACCGTTCACGGCGGGCCCGGCATACCAGCGGCCAACGGCGGTCACGGAACCATTGGCACCCGGATCCTTCACCTTCACGCTCAGGATCAACACCGGCAATCCGTTCTCACGGTCCAGCGGCGGACCGCCGGGATGCAGGTCAAGGCGGCTGACCGGCTGGAGCGGCGGATTGTGATCAGGAAACCGTTCATGCAAGGCATTCACAATTGCGTCATCCGCCTCCACAATAATCGCGGCGTAATCACCGTCGTTCCACCCCGGCCGTTTCAACAGATCGCTGAACACCAACTGGTCAATCTGCTGTTCGTCATCCCGGGACAATCCCTTGAAAATGGCTGCCGGCTTTTCCACGTAGGCGGGTATTTGCGACGCGCTGAGAAATGGGATCGGCTCGGGCTTCGTGGCGCAACCGGCCAGCAGCGAGGCCAGCAGGAGAGCGCCATAAAATGGAAATTTGCCCGTCATGCCTTCTTCCAAAGCACCCGCCGGCCGGCGACGGAAATTTCCCGGCGCGCCAAGGCAGCGACACATTTGGGATACAGGTCATGTTCTGCGGCGTGAATACGCTGATGCAGATTCTCGGGCGTGTCGTTGTCCAGCACCGGCACGGTTTGCTGGCCGATGATGGCCCCGGCGTCCACGCCAGCATCCACGAAATGCACCGTGCAGCCCGTCACTTTGACGCCGTGATCCAGCGCCTGTTTCCAGGCTTCCAAACCAGGAAATGACGGCAGCAGCGACGGATGAATATTCACAATGCGGCCCTCGAACGCGCGGAGAAAATCGCCTTTCAAAACGCGCATGAAGCCGGCCAGCACCACCAGGTCAATCTGCGCCTGTTGCAGCGCAGCAACGAAGGCCCGTTCCGCCTCCTCGTCCAGCTTGGTGCGGAATTTTCCCGGCGGAACGAACTGCGCCGGAATTTTCCGGTCACGCGCGTGGGCTAAAATTCCCGCCGCCTCGACATCGCTCAGCACCACGGCGATTTCCGCCGGAATTTGGCCGGCGATCACCGCGTCCGCGATGGCCACGAAGTTGGAGCCTTTGCCAGAGCCGAGCACGCCGATGCGAAATGTGTTGTTCACTGTGGATTTAATATCAGAGCCGGCTTTCCGAAAAAAGGTGAAACATGAACCTCGCCAGAATCGGGTAGGAGGCGGGGAATAAAACCCCGCCGTCCTCCCACACCACCGGACATACGGTTCCGTATCCGGAGGTTCAGTGTCAGGTTGGTTTCCAAATCCGTTGCACTTCTGTCAGCAGTGAGATCAAACCAAGCCGCTGGTAGCAGCCAGCAGGCAACGCCGCATTCAGGTGACTGGCCCCGGAGTTCCACCACGGCCCACGTCCGTTCCACACACTTGCCCGCGCCAGCCCCAGCTTCTGTAATCGCCGCTAGCGTGTCCACGGCCGTTTCCATTGCACACAACGCGGCTTCCTCCGGATCCAGCCGTCCAGTTCCTCGAACACGCCTTAGACTTCCGACAGGTCGAAGCAGTTGGCCCAGCCGCGCAGCAACGGGTTAAGTTCCTCCGGAATAAAGCTTCCGGGATTCCTGCCCGGCCCGCGCCAAACCGGGCCTTCACATTGTCTTTGAACCGCGGCACCGATGTGGCCGCCACTTTCAATTTGGCCGTGTTTTTGATGCGTCAGGCCGCTAATCATCCCATGGGTTTACGTTGAGGTCTGCCATCAATTCGAAGTTGGGCGCATTAAAACCAATTCGCTCTGAGAGACCGCCAGGGGTGGCAAGCGTTTTGTGGTTGCTGGTTCGCTTGATGACGGGGGGGGCAAGTTTACAGTCAAGTCCCGCATCACAAAGATTCGATTTAAAATTCCCCACCACCATGTTGCCGAGCTCGCCAATGACATCATCAATGACACTTTCGCTTTCGTCTCCCAATTCATCCGGCGGTGTCCCGAGCATTTGTGAGGCGATTTGAAATGCATTTGGCCTGGTAAGAGACAATGCGGCTGATCCGGTGGCTTTGCCGGCAAAGGCAATTTCACATACGACGCGTTCGCCACCGGGCACCACAGGGACGGCGGCCGCCTGCAAATCAAGGCCCGCCATGGTGTGAAATGTTTTGGTGACGGCCCGCAGCAGCGGATCATGCATCGCCAGCAACAGGGCCATGCCCATGCCGGTGCGTTGCAACGCCTCTTCCACGGTGGTGGTGGTGTAGTCTTCCGGATCAGTGGCGCGGGGATTGGCCGCCCGCAGCAGTCTGGCAGTAAAATCTTTATCCTGACCGATCAGCCGGGCGATTTCCTCGGTGGTGGCGTCCGGGCGGCTTACCATCTGGCCCAGCCGGCGCACACTTTCTGGCACGGCCTCCAAACCGTAGCGTTTGGCAATGGCTTCAGATTGACTGGCAGTATGCGTGGGAATAGACATGGATTGGGATTAATTTTGACATTAAGCGGTTTTTTTCTGGA
>JAJXXI010000166.1 GCA_021781185.1 bacterium | reverse complement strand
CGTTTTGATTTTATCTTCGACGGCATTTTTTCCCGGGTAGTCTGGCATCTCGGCCAGCAACGATTTGTAATTCTGCCGGGCGTCTGCGAGCTGATTCTGGGCGACCAGTTTTTCCCCCAGCGCGAGCCGGATGCGCAGGCGTTGCTGGGGCGAGGGGTTGACTTTCAGCGCGTCCTGCCAGGTTTCGATGGCGGAGGACGGCATGCCCATCGCATCATACAGCGTGGCGAGTTTTTCCATCAACACGGCGCTGTGCAGCGTGGCCGGCACATTGGAGAGAAACCGGATGAGCAGCGGTGCGCGCACGCCTTTGAGGAGATCAAGGCAGACGATGCGGTCAAACGACCATTCAATCAACGGATTCTTTTCGCGGGCCAGTTGGGCGTGCAACTCGGCCGGGGATTTTTTGAAGGGCCGATACAGCGGATCGCCGATGACGGTGTTTTGCCAGGACAAGGCGTTTTGACAGGCCCAGGCGGCTTCGCCAAAGCTGTAGCCGCTGCCAAGCGCCTGCAGGAAAAAGGCGATGTTGGGCGTGAATTGCAGATACGGTTCATACACGCAGCCCATGGTGCAAGTGGCGCCCTTGGCGAGCAGCGGGCCGCACCAGTTGCGCGTGGTGCTGCGGATGGTGTCCGCGCTGAAGGAGTGGAGGTGATAGGCGAACGCTCCCGGCATGAACTCCATTTTCGACTGGGTGAACGGCCCGCAGACTTCGCCGGAATACCAGCCGGCATAAATCGCGATGTGGCTCATCGGATAACTGGCGGGCAGCGTGGCGGCGTTGGTGTCCAAATCCACTTCAAAGCCAAGCTGCCGGCAGGTTTCCGCGCCGGACAACATCCAGGCGTCGCCCAAATAATAGCCGGTGTCATTGGTGCTCAATCCGCGCGCATCAAAATACGCTCGGCCCCAAAGGCCGTTCTTCTCGGCTTCCATGGCCTTGTCCACCAGCTCCTCGGCAATCTCCGGGGTTGGCCCGTCCAGCCGCGCCACGAGCAGCACGCCGTTGGTGCAATTCAATTGATCGCGGTTGGTGCAGCCGTAAAGCGGATTTTGCAGCGGCCCGGTCAGGGTGATGTCGGCTTTGACCCGTGGCAGCCAGGCGAGTTCCGAGTCCACGGACGCCTCGTTCCGGCGGAACTGCTCGCCCATGACCCGCCCGGCGATTTCATCCAGCGACGGGCTCGGCGCAATTTTCAAAGGCACGCCGTAGCATAAAACCGCATAGCGGATTTTCGATTGGACGACCCGCTCTTCCTGATGTTCCGGCTGGTCGGGCAAGGCCGGCACGGTGACCTTGCCGAATTTCCAGAGCCGGGAAGATTCGAGCTTTTTGGCGAGCGGCTTTTGGAGGTCGTCCGTGAACTCGGCGCGGCTCATGACCTCGTTGGTCGTCAGCGCGAATCCGAAGATCTGCCGGGCCGGCACCTGGCGGGCGGCGGCGTAATGCTCGGCCACGGCCTTGGAAGCTGGCAGGCGGGTGTTGTAAACCACCACCACTTCATCGCCGCCGGCGTGAACCAGCCAGGGCATCAGCAAAAACAAACCGACGATCCATTTAAGCTTCGATAAATTCATGCTGGTAATTTGACCGGGGAATAGATGGTTGGTTCAATTCCCCCGGCCGAAAAGCGCGTCGTGCATGCCCGGCATGGGCGCATTTTTCCGCTGGTCCCAATAGCGAAAGTTTGCGTTCCAGTCCCAGATGCACCAGCCGAGGTGATCCGCTTCCGCCGCGCGCCGGAGCGCTTTGTAAAAATTGACCCGCGATTGTTCATCCGCCTTGATGTAAGCGCCAAACTCGCCGAGGTGGGCGGGCCGCCCATAATAGTCGGACCAGGCGCGGACGTAATTTAATTTTGTGGTAAACGCCAGCGGGCTGCTCGGGTTCTCGTCCCGGGGCAGCGTGTTGTATTTTTTAATCCAATCCAGCGTCCACGGTTTCAAATTCAGGCCGGGATCGGGCACAAGCGGTTGGGAGGGTGGGCCGGGAAAAATGATGCCGGTGACCGGCGTGGCTCCATCCGTCCAGGTCGCGCCTTGGTGGGTGAAGAGAAACGGGTCGTAACAATGCACCGAGACGATGAGGTTGTCGTCCGGCGGCAGCACCAGGTTTTTCAACTGGGCAATGCTGCCCCAGCCGCCCGGTTCCACGAAGAGCGTGCGGTGGGGATTGGTTTTGCGGATTTCCGCGATGACCCGCGCGTAAAGCGGATTCATCAACGCCGTCGTCGCGTGATCATGCGGCTCGTTGTCCAGTTCAAACGCCAGTTGCGGTGGAAACGTCTGGTAATGCGCCGCGATCTGTCGCCAGAGGGCGAGGAATTCCGGGGTCGCCGCCGCCGGATCATGGTCCAGCGCGTCAAAGTGATGGATGTTGATCATCACGGCCAGCTTGTTGTTCAGCGCGTTGGTCACGGCAAAATCCACTCGCGCGAAAATCTCCGGGGCCAGCGTGAAGTCCGGGGCCGGCCCGGCATAATGCTGCCAGCCCACGGGCACGCGCACGTGGTCGAATCCGGCCCGCTTCATCTCGGTGAACTCATTCGCCGCCACTCTGACGCCCCGGCCTTTGCCGGCCTCCAGATAATCGCCGAGATTGACGCCGTGCAGGAACAGTTTGGCCGCCCGATACGCCGGCGTATCGTGGTTGGTGATGGGTTGCATCGCCGGCGGGTTTTCCGGGGTGAAGGCTTCATCGTTCGCTGCGGATTGCGCGAATGAAAGGGAGGCAGTCAGCAGCGTTGCCAGCAACGTCAGCCAGATGGGGTGAATATGAGATTTCATGAGGTGGACATGATAAGACTGAATGCCCCGGCGCGTCTTGTCGTTAGAAATCGGCTCAACTATGGCTTTCGCTCAATGGGTGCCTTTCACCTTCAGTCCGTCCCAGGCGAGCGTCACGCCTGGCGGCAATTCTGCCTGCGACAGGTCATGGTCATAGTCATGCGTGAGATGCGTGAAATACGTCCGCTCCGCGCCGATGCGACGGGCCGCCGTGAGGGCGTCATCCAGGCACATGTGCGTCGGATGCGGTTTGTGGCGCAGCGCGTCCAGCACGGCGATTTCCACGCCGCGCACCGTTTCCATTGCGGCGGCGGGGATTTCCTTGCAATCGCTCAGATACGCCAGCCGTTTGCGGTCGCCCTGTTCAAACAGGAAACCTGTCGTCGTCATCCGCCCGTGCGGCAGATCCAGCGGCGTGATTTTCAAATCACCGATCTCGAACGGGCCGTTGATGGGACGTTCTTCCGGCATGAAATAACCCTTCGGCCACGGGCCCTGGTGAAACGCGTAAACAAACACGCGCCGTAAATGCACCATTGTCTCCTCGCTGGCGTAGATCGGCAGCGTGGTGCCGCCGCGGAGGTCGCAGAAGCGCCGGCAATCATCCATGCCCAAAATATGATCGGCATGTGCGTGCGTCACCAGCACGGCATCGAGGTGCCGGATGTTTTCGCGCAGGCATTGAAGCCGGAATTCCGGCGGCGTGTCCACCACGAGCTTCGTTTTGTCCGTGGCGACGTAAATCGCTGGACGCGTGCGCCAGTTCTTCGGATTCGCCAAATATTCCGGCGGGTAATCAACGCCGATGAGCGGCACGCCCTGCGAAGTGCCGCTGCCGAGAAAGGTAAATTCAAACGCCATGTGAAATTTTTCTTTTGCCGAACGGCGCGAACCGTTCAAATATCCCGACGAATGTAGCCATGTTGACGACACTGCGCATTAAAAACCTCGCCCTCGTGACCGACCTCACGCTGGAACTCCAGCCAGGTGGCAACGTCATTACCGGCGAAACCGGCGCGGGCAAGTCCATCATCATCGGTGCGCTGAACCTGGTTCTCGGCGAACGCGCCGACCGCACGCTGATCCGCAGCGGCGAGGAAAGCTGTAGTGTCGAGGCGGTTTTCGACGTTAAAAAGCTGCGTCTTCCGCTGAAAAGCTTTCTCGAAGAAAACGGCCTGGAACCCTGCGAGGACCATCAGCTCGTCCTCAAACGCACGTTCACCAGCGCGGGCACGAACCGCCAGTTCATCAACGGTTCACCCACGACGCTGGCCGCGCTGGGCGCGCTGGGCGAGTCGCTG
>JAJXXI010000671.1 GCA_021781185.1 bacterium | reverse complement strand
AGAACACCAGCATGTAGCCGGCAGGCTTCGCTGCGTTGCGGACCTGGCCGGCGCCACGTAAACCAAATCACAAAGCCCACGCGCACCACCCGCGCCGCATGGCGCGAAAACCGCAGCACCCGGATTCCGTAACTTTCAAAACCACCGCACGCGCATTCTGTTCTTCTGTAGAAAGCTTGATCTCTACCCACCATAACCCTTCATGGAGCACCCGTTTATTACCAAAGGACACCCGGAATTGCCCTGAGACTTTGGCGCAAACCGTCTCCGAACCCAGGCAATAACCGGCCCGAGTGCTGATCGAAGAAAAACGAGACTGGGGGCAGGGGCGGCCGAATCAATTGCCTGCATCAGCATCCGAACGCCGTTTGTTTTGGACCAATTCGTTGGCGTATTTCTCCAGATTGCTATAGCCATCGTGATTGTAATTTTCCTGGGCGAGCCGGGAATTCTTTGGATTCGATCCATGCGCGATCTTCCACGCATCAGGAATCCCATCGTTCATAGCGCCGGCAGGAGCCAGGCCGCCCTGAAGACGGGGCATGCCTCCGATTTCAGCTTCATCGCGAATGATACGACCTTTCGAGCCAAGCGATCTCAACTCCGCAATGAGTTGCAGGTCCACGGCGTCACGGCGCAATGAACACCCCGCCTCCGCAGCGACGCGTTGCCAGGCCGCTGCCGCCGATTCAATCACCACCGGAACCGGCGGATGCAGAAACGGCGTTGAAAAAATCACCGGTGAGCCGGCGATTTTCTTGAAATCGGCATCGCCGATCAAATGCCCGTCCAATCGCCCGTCCGAATTCAGATCGACATAATTATCCTGGAGAAACACCTTGTCCGTGGAAGTAAACATTCCGGCAAACTGGCCATTGGAAGAAGGGCCGCCGATAAAATAGTTGCCAATGACATCCAGTTGATGATCCATCTCGGAATGACCGCCCACCAAACCGTTCACGCCCCAGTTATAGATGACATTATTGATGTATTGCACCGTGCCTTTGGCCTTTGGATTCCGGCTTTTATTATCAATCCACAAGTTGTGACTAAAGGTGATGTTGGTCACCGAATCCACCAGTGCGCCAAAACACTGCGGACCGATCCCCTGCCCAATCAGGCAATTTTGAAACGTGATGTCATGGCTGCCCTGGGTCACGCCGAGACAATCCCAGCGCCCCCACTCGATAGAAACGTGATCAAAAATCATATCAGAACCACCCGCAATGTTGACCGCACACTTGCCCTGATCTCCGCCGATTCCCTCGCGAAACCGGATATACCTCACGATCACATTGCTGCATCCACTGAACGAAATGGAATGCTGGTAAAGCGTAATCCCATCGCCGGAAGCCGTCTGGCCAAGAATGGTCACGTCACTGCTAGAGGTGATGTTTGATTGCAGGCGAATGATTCCGCCAACGTCGAATATCACCATGCGATGGGGAACACTCAACGCTTCGCGCAATGAACCCGCCCCAGAATCCGCGAGATTGTTCACGTGGTAAATCCTCCCTCCCTGGCCGCCAGTCGCCAGCGCTCCAAAGCCTTCCGCCTTGGGAAAGGCTGGCGCTGGACTGTTGTTTGGAACTGCTGCTTGAGATTGAGCCGCGCATGCCAACACAACAAACAACCGCAGCCAAATTCTGGAGTCCTTTTTTAAAATAAAACCGGTTGCTGAACTTTTCATGGTGCAGTCCCCGACTATAACATCCTGCCGCAATTCAGGGATAACATAAGGCAGAGCGAAGCGTTTACAAAGACAGCCTAAAGGAGAGCCAGTCAACTTCCGCACATTTCGGTAATGCTAACGTTCATTTGGCTATCTTGTGCTGGCTTCTTTGTAGTAGTCAAAAATCGTATAGTAAAAATACAGCGACTGCGAGGATTGGTCCGTAATGAGAATTTGAGTTGCGAGTTTGAAAGCTTGTGGACTATTGACAAAGGCAACCGAGCCGTCGGTGAAACAGCTCATCAATCCCTTCGACGGATAATGCGCCCAGTTTTGCCGGTTGAAGGGGACACCCGGCGATGAACTGCCACTTGGGTTTTCAAGATAATCCGTAATGAGCACATCCCTTTGACTAGCTTGCGAAGCTTTTTGATAACGCCGCAAATAATTGCCACCGCCGTAAGTTGCAGAGACTACGCGCGGATTGAACATATAGCTAGAACGGACGTTCCCGGTGCCATCGCCGCTGTTGTCCGTGCTCATAAACTCTGGATCTGAATATCGCTCCCAACTAAGCAGATTGGTTTTGCCGCCGGAGATGCTTGAAAAACAGGGACACCACAAGACCTTTGCGTTGCCAATGAAACCACCGGCATACAAAAAGCCCATGTTCTCATCTCTCTCACGCCCGTTTTGCATGTAAGCTAATGGAACCTTCTTATTTGCTGCCGCATCCGGCCCATAGACATAGCGAGTATAATGTTCGCCTTTGAGGACATTGATCGGATGCGCACTGTCATAGCCACCCCACACAGGATACCAATCGTTGAAATCCCCTGCATACATCGTGCAGCCTATGTATTGCTGATGTAAATTGTTCAAACATTGCGTCCGCAGGGCCTTGGATTTGGCTGCCGCCAACGCCGGCAACAACATGGCCGCCAGAATTGCAATGATGGCAATCACCACCAGCAACTCAATCAGGGTGAAGCCCCTCATCCCAGGGAGCCGGGACAAGAAGGAAGCGCTGTTGTCCTCGCCGACCCGACTCTCCATTCCTTGAGCCTGGCTCATTCTCATTTTTATACGACTCATTTTGTTCAAGTAGGTTCTGGCAAATCTTTCGGCGAAAAATTGCCATTGTCAGAAGGCCCAAACCGCATTCTGCTGATGGCGCGGCATGCCTTCCTAAATTGAAGGATGATAGATCATGCGATAGAAGACGGATCCGCTATAGACATCCACCGGTATCATCACTTTGTTGGTTGTGGTCGAATCCGCCACATCTACCCAGTTGGTTCCGAGACCAGAAGCGAGCGTGTTGGTCTGCACCTGCAATGTCCAGCCAATGTGATCCGTCGGCCAACTCAAGGTCAGCGTGCCAGCACCCGAATTGAACGAGACATCAATGTTCGTTGAGTTGGTGTTTACGGGCATCAGCGGCGGAGCTTCCAAAGTGATCGTGCCATCCGTAGCCAGATTATTCACCCATTGATTGGTCCCCGTATAGGGAGGCATAATTACCGAAGCAAAATGAACCGCCTGATTGAACAACCGGAATGTTCCACCCGCTTCCGGCCCAAGATTATTGATTGTAAGAGTTGCGGCAGGATCAATTATATAGTTCGTGGCCACCAGTTCGCTGCTGATTGAAGTGTTGGTTAGGTTGACGTTCATGTTGATCATACCAACCAAGTTAACATTGTTGGTCACGATCAACGAACCAGTCGGCAGGCCGACATTCAATGTTGCTCCGCTATCCACCTGCACGTTGCCCAGAATGGTTCCCACTCCCGTCAGTGTCTGGCTCGAAACCACCTCAAATAACCCATTAGTAACCTCAATTTGATTGGTAATCGTAACCCCGTCAGAATCATATTCGTTGCTGACGTGTCCCATTTCGGAAGCGTCCAACACCGCATTCATTCCAGCCAGCGTCACAGTAGAGGAATAATTCAACGCCGCTGGCACCCGCAAGGCCAGCACACCGTTGCTGATGGTGGTTGATCCTGAATAAGCTATCAAGTTGGTGTAGATGGTGTTGGTCACATATTCGACATTGTTGGGATCAAAGGTGACGTTGGTTGCAAATCCTCCATCGAAGGTGAGCCGACCGGTGCCGGTCTTGACGACATTCACAATCCGAGCAGAAGTTAGTTCGTTGATTGAACCGCTAAACGTGCTGTCAATATTTTTGCCACCGATAATGTAAGTGGTCGGATTATCAGCAGAGGATGCGCCTTGAAGCGTTGTGTTAGGCCCGCCTTTCAAAGCACCAATCCGGGCCGTCAAATTTCCGTTTTTGTTGTTTAACAAAGCAGAACCACTGCCCAAATCAAATGTTGCCCCCGAGGCATCGGCCGTCGAACCTGTATAAAATCGCAAGACTCCGACCGTATCCACCACGAATGTTCCGGTAA
>JAJXXI010000175.1 GCA_021781185.1 bacterium | reverse complement strand
CGCGCCGCGTTTCCGGAACTGCGTTTCGAGCTGCAAATCATCAAAACCACGGGCGACAAGCTGCAAAAGGCCTCGATGGCCAAGACGGATCCCAGCCTGCCGAAGGGCCTGTTCACCAAGGAGCTTGAAGTGGCGATGCTCAAGGGTGAGGCGGACCTGGCGGTTCACAGCCTGAAAGACTTGCCGACCGAATTGCCGGAGGGATTGATTCTGGCGGCCACGCCGAAACGGGAAGATGTCCGCGATGTATTGATTTATCGCGCGGCAGGTTCGGCGACGCGCGGGTTCAAGCCGCAGGCCCAGCTCAAGGATTTCCCCCCGAACGCCACCATCGCCACCAGCAGCACGCGGCGGAAAATGTCCCTGCTGGCAGCGCGGCCGGATTTGAACATCGTCGAGATTCGCGGCAATGTCGCCACGCGGATGCAGAAGGTGGCGGAGCGCGGTGACGTGGACGCCACGATTCTTGCGCTGGCGGGGATGACCCGGCTGCATTTCACGATCAATGCCAACGGCACCATCAGCGGCGAGGCGGTTCCCGCCGGATTGCTCGCAACGGTTCTGGAACTCGACGTGATGCTGCCATGCGTCGGCCAGGGCGCGATTGGCATTGAAATCCGCGCGAACGACGAGCGCATCGGGAAAATTTGTGAAAAACTCAACCACGCGGACACATTCCACGCGGTGACGGCGGAGCGCGCGTTTTTGCGCGGCATGGGCGGCGGCTGCCAAAGCCCCGTAGCAGCTCATGCCACCCTTTCCGGAGGACAGATTTCGCTCAAGGCGATTTCCTTCCGCGATGAAACCGTGAAGCGCGGGGAAGCCAGCAGTCCGGTCAGCGAGGCGGCCCGGCTGGGAGAACAGATTGCCGCCGCGTTGCGCTGAACCGCTGCCCGCTGGAACTCAATACTGGACCTTGTCGCTTTTTGCCCGCCACTCCCGGAAAACCGCCAGTGCCTCGGCCCGCAGCAGCGGCTGCATCGGAATTTTCCGGCGGGCCGGCGGCAGGCTGACTTCGCGGTAGATCAATTCGTCATCAAAAGCAATGCATGCGGCGTCCCGGCGCGTGTTGGCATAGTAAACTTTTTTGATCCGCGCCCAGTAGATGGCCGCAAGGCACATCGGGCACGGCTCGCAACTGGTGTAAAGCTCGCAGTCATTCAACTGAAAGGTCTTCAGCCGTTGACAGGCGGCCCGAATGGCAAGCATCTCGGCATGCGCGGTGGGGTCGTTGGTGGATGTGACCTGGTTCCAGCCCCGTCCGACAATCTTGCCCCGGCGCACGACGATCGCCCCGAACGGTCCGCCGCAATCGGCGCGCATCTTGGCTCGCGAAAGCGCAATGGCGGCCCGCATAAACTTGGTCTTCACCCGAAAAGATTACCCGCGGCCCGGACCGGATGAACATAAGTTTTTTCAAGAAACCACGCAGGCCGGCGCTTGAGGGCGGAAATGCAAAACGGCGCGAACCTGGATTCGCGCCGTCGTGATTTTTAATTTGGAGCCGAATTACTTCTTGGCCTTTTTGGCACCGGGCGTCGGCACGGTGGCAATGGTCTGCAGGATGCGGCCCGCGATCTTGTAGGGGTCGCCCTGGGAGTTCGGCCGGCGGTCTTCGAGGTAACCTTTGTAGCCGTTGTTGACGAAGCTGTGCGGCACGCGCACGGAGGCGCCGCGGTTGGCGACACCGTAGTTGAACTTGTCAATGGACTGGGTTTCATGCAGGCCGGTGAGGCGCAGATGATTGTCCGGACCATAGACGGCGATGTGCTCGTTCTTGTATTTGTCGAACGCCGCCATGAGGGCTTCAAAGTAGTCTTTTCCACCGACGGTGCGCATGTAATCAGTGGAGAAGTTGGAGTGCATGCCGGAACCGTTCCAGTCCACATCCGAGCCGAGCGGTTTGCAGTGCCAGTTTACGTCCACGCCGTATTTTTCGCAAAGGCGCATGAGGAGGTAACGGGCGACCCAAACCTGGTCGGCGGCGTTCTTGGAGCCTTTGCCGAAAATCTGGAATTCCCACTGGCCCTTGGCCACCTCGGCATTGATGCCTTCGTGGTTGATGCCGGCGTCGAGGCAGAGGTCGAGGTGCGTGTCCACGATTTCGCGGGCGATGCAGCCGACGTTTTTGTAGCCGACACCGGTGTAGTATTCACCCTGCGGATAGGGGAAACCGGATTCCGGGAAGCCGAGGGGCTTGCCGTCCTTGTAGAGAAAATATTCCTGCTCGAAACCGAACCAGGCACCGGGATCATCCGGAATGGTGGCGCGGGAGTTGGACGGATGCGGGGTCTTGCCGTCCGGCAGCATGACTTCGCACATGACCAGCACGCCATTTTTCTTGGTCGTGTCGGGATAGACCGCTACAGGCTTGAGCATGCAGTCGGAGCTGCGGCCTTCGGCCTGACGGGTCGAACTGCCATCGAAGCCCCACATCGGGAGTTCTTCCAGCTTGGGAAACTTGGCAAATTCCTTGATTTGAGTTTTGCCGCGAATGTTGGCGACGGGTTCATAGCCGTCCAACCAGAGGTATTCCAATTTGTATTTAGCCATGTGCGTGGTGTGTAATGTTTAATTTAGTTATCTC
Source organism: bacterium (assembly GCA_021781185.1). Taxonomy (GTDB): domain Bacteria; phylum Verrucomicrobiota; class Verrucomicrobiia; order Limisphaerales; family UBA11358; genus UBA11358. The sequence continues at coordinate 1,507 of JAJXXI010000175.1, read as the reverse complement.
GATTCAACTCATGCCGTGACATCAGTTAATCAACGGTGGGAAAGTTTGAGCAGGGAGAATGCCATACGGCAAGAATTTTGTTGTGGCGACCGATTGAAAACCGGCACGCGCCGTCTGACAAAGGGATTTGAGTGAAAAAAAACCGGCACTGGTTGTTTTGCCTTCTGTTTGCCGACGGAATCCCTGCATGAATTTAGCCAGCGTGGGCAAAATAAATCCCGTTTCGGCAGTTAAGCCGCTTTGCATCACCGCCAGAATGCGTCATATTCATACTGTAGGATGCTGAAGGTCAAAGACACATTGCGCGCCACCGTCCATCTGAGCTTTGATGGCCGGGTGTTCAAGGCTTACCACGGGCCGAAGGCGGCGGAGCGTTTCGACAACGAGGTGTGCGTCCTCCAGCATCTGGCGGCGCGCGGCTGCCAGTTCGTGCCCCGCCTGTTGGAGGCCGATCGGAAGCAACTGCGCATCATCACCACCAACTGCGGCACTCGCGTGGATCAACTCGACGAGAAACGGCGGCAGGAACTCTTCGCGGAGCTGGAACGGTTTGGCGTGCGGCATGATGACCCGGACATCCGCAACGTGACCTACCGTTTTGCCGACGGACGCTTTTGTGTGATTGATTTCGAGTTTGCCACCATCCTGACTGAAACTGAATCCCCTCAGCAATGAAACCCGATCCAAGCCGTCGCAAAAAAACGCCGCCTTCATTAAAATGGTCCGGCTGGACCGACATCGGCAAGGTGCGCAAAAACAATGAAGACGCCTTTCTCGGTCTGCGATTTGACGCGCATGAAATGCACCGCTTGGGAAAATATGGGGAAGCCTCCACGGAACAACATGATTTCACCTTTGCGGTTTGCGACGGCATGGGGGGAGCCAAGGCGGGCGAATACGCCAGCGAGATTGCGGTGGAAAAAATCACCACGCTGCTGCCGCGGGCGTTCCAGCAGACTGCCAGCGGATTGCAGCCCGGTTTTCAAGATGTGCTGACGGAGCTCTACACACAGATCCATCAGGCGCTGGTCTATCTTGGCAATTCGTATGAGGAATGCCACGGAATGCAGACAACCCTGAGCCTGTGCTGGTTCACCCCCGGCTGGATGTATTTCGGCCACATCGGTGACAGCCGGATTTTCCGCCTGGCGAAAGGGCAAAGCGAGATCAAACAACTCACCGAAGACGACACGCATGTCGGCTGGCTTTTCCGCAACGGCAAAATCAATGACCGCGAGGCGCGCACGCATCCGCGCCGCAACGTGTTGCAGAAGGCGCTGGGTGGCACCTGCCAATATGTGGATCCGCAGGTGGGTGCCGTGGCCTGCGAACGTGGCGACATTTTCCTGCTCTGTTCCGACGGATTGACCGAAGGGATCTATGATCACTACATCGTGGATATCCTCCGCGCGGCGGCGGACGGACAGAGCAATCCTGCGCAGATCCTCGTGCAGACGGCGGTCAGGAATGACGGACGCGACAACACGACCGCAGTCGTGGTGCAAGT
>JAJXXI010000742.1 GCA_021781185.1 bacterium | reverse complement strand
CAAGGACGTGAGCACGACGCAGATTTACACGCATGTGATGGAGAAGCCGGGCATGGGAGTAAACAGTCCCATGGATCAGCTTTGAACCCGAGTCAGTGGTCGGAATTGGCAGCGGGAAGGCGGCCCGCCAATACTCCGCAGCGAAGCATCTTGCGCGCCTCCTCAAGTCCCATGCGGGCCACCAGACCTTGCCAGACCGGCAGGTCGCGGATGCCTTTTTCCACATTGGCGGCCGTGTCTTGCGGATTCAGATCCTCCCGTTCTTCTGCTCATGAATCCGAAAGCATATCCTCTTCACTGAGCCAATCGGGCAGGGCTTCTTCCTTGGTGACCGAGTTGCTGGTTTTTCGTTGCTTTCTTCTCCTGAAGTCTGGGTCCGGCGAAGCCGCGCCTCATTGGAAACCTCAAAATCTTCATCCCTGAAGGAAATCTGGCCAGAGTCTGGAAACACCATGGAAGGCTCCGCCCCGGTCAATTCGCACTGTCCAGCGCGAATCTCCAGCGCCCAACCCAAAATGTTCCCTTCAGCCACGACCGAATTGCCTCGGGCCACCCCGAAGCCGCCATCCCTTTTAACGTCATTCCTGATTTCTGTCCACACTTATTGACCGGTTGGGGCCTCGTTCAGAGGCTGACATGATGCGGGGAAAGGATGCCTTTGAATCCATGATCAAATGGTGCGATTGGTTGGCGCCTGCCAACCGCAGTCCGCCTCAAGCATCTCTATGCCACCTTATGACTTATCTATCGAGACGCCATTGCAGAAAAAGAAGACAATTTTTCCTGTTCATTTGCCGACACTACGCCGGCAAGGTGAACCCGTCCGCAGACATCTTCGATTTTATTGAGGTGTTGAGGTGTTTTACAACCGCCAACGCCGCCACAGCGCCCTGGCTATCGTTCCCCCATTGACTTCGAAAACCCAAACAACTAACTGATGATCCCCGCGATACAGGTGTCCGGCTTTTCGTGGCAAACCCACTGTCAGGGTTTTACCTCAGCAGAATGCGATAGCGGGACCGAAGCGGATTCGCAAAGTCCGATAAAAGTTTCCTCCGCGAGGTTCAACCGTTTACCGCGCCAGTGAAGAATCCCCCAGCGACGTTGCAGTTTGCGCCTGCCAAGCGGCAAAGCAACAAGTGAACCTTCCGCAATTTCCTTCTGGGCCACCCACGGCGCGAGGATGCTCACGCCGATGCCAAGTTTCACCAGTTCCTTCGTCGCCTCCATGCTGCCAAGTTCGATCACTGTGTTTAGCACCATTTTTTCACGGCGGAAATACTCCTCGATGAGCCGGAAGGTGACACTGCGCTTTTTGTAGAGGATGTAATTCTGGCGTGGAATCTCGGCGCGTGCAACCTGCCCTGCTTTCGCCCAAGGATGCAGCGAGGCCACGACAAAATGCAGTTCGTCCGTGAATAGCTGATGAAAGTCCAGTTGCGGTTCATTGCTGGCCAACGAAAGCGCGAGGTCAATCCGCTGGTGCAGCAGCGCATCAAGAAGATCCGGCGTGTCGCCCGGTTCGATGCTGATGCTGTGTTCGGGAAAACTTTCTTTGAACTCGCGCAGCACCGGCGGAATGATGTGCTGGCACGCTGTCGTGCTCGCGCCGATGCGCAACCTTCCTTTGCCCCATTTGCCCAGATGACCGAGCGTTTCGCGCGCGGCGTTCATTTCCTGCATAATTTTTTTTGAGTGGTGCAAAAGCTGTTCGCCAGCCTGCGTCAGCACCACCTTTTTGCCCAACCTGTCCAAAAGGCGACAGCCCGCTTCGTGTTCCAACGCCTTCATCGAGTGGCTGATGCCCGACTGGGTCAGATGCAGCTCGCGCGCGGTTTGCGTAAAGCTGCCCGTGCGTGCGAGGACACAGAACTGTTGCAGCCGTCGGCTGTCTATCGGTCCTTGCATATATGAATTTCGCTCATTCCTTCCATGCGAACAAAGCGAAGCATTCATCGCGCCAGCCGCGCAAATTGGCACGCGCGCGGCTATTCCCACGACCGGCAGACGAAACTGCCGTTGAATGAACAAAATAAATCAGTCCGTAAAGAATGACGTCCCAGGCAAACTGCGGCTGGGGTTTGTGCCGCTGACCGACTGTGCGCCGTTGGTGATGGCGCAGGAACTGGGCCTGTTCAAAAAATACGGCCTGCAGGTTCAATTGAGCCGCGAACTCGGCTGGGCCACCGTCCGCGACAAGATCGCGCATGGCGAAATTGACGCCGCCCACGCCCTCGCCGCCATGCCGCTCGCCGCCACGCTCGGCCTCGGCTCGATCGCCTGCGACTGCCTCACCGCACTGGTGCTCAATCTCAACGGCAACGCCATCACCCTTTCCAACGACTTGTGGCAGCGGGGCGCGCGCGACGGCCGGAGCCTGCGCGAAGAAATCTTCCGGTCGCGACGCGAAAAAACCCTCACCTTCGGGGTCGTTTTTCCCTTTTCCTCGCACCGTCAACTGCTGCGCAACTGGCTGGCGGCGCACGGCATTGACCCGGAGCGCGACGTGCGGTTCGTTGTGGTGCCGCCGCCGCAAATGGTCGCCAATTTGAAAGCCGGCCACCTCGACGGCTTCTGCGCGGGCGAACCCTGGAATTCGCTCGCCGTGCATGCCCGCGCGGGCTGGATTGCCGCCACCAGCGCGGACCTCGATCCCGGCCATCCTGAAAAAGTGCTGATGGTGCGGCGTGAATTCGCGGAGCGCCGCCCGGCCGAGCACCTCGCGCTGGTGTCCGCGTTGCTGGAAGCATGCGAATTTTGTGCCCAACCGGAAAACCGTGCGCGCGTCGCCACCAAGCTGGCCCGTCCGGAATTCGTCGGCGTGCCGGTGGAAATATTGAAACGTGGACTCGCCGGCCAGCTTGACTGCGGCTGCGGCCTGGTGCGACACATCGACGATTTCTGTGTCTTTCACCGTGAAGACGCAAACAATCCTTCGGGCGACAAGGCGGCGTGGGCGTGGCAACTCGTGCGGGCCAGCGGCCTGTGCCCGAATCCCGGGGCGCTCAACTTTGCTTTTGTTCAGAACTGTTTCCGCCCGGATCTATTTGGGCAGGCCATCCAACGGCGCGACAATCGGCCGGAAAAACCGGCGACCGGCCAGCCGGATTCGGTTCGTTCCCCGCGTGCCTTTCGGTTGCCCCTGCAGCCAGCGCCACTGGCCAGTTGACTTTGTCTCCAAACCGAAACCAACCACGCCAGCCAAACCAAAACTATGGACTACGTCAAACCCATCGAAGTCGTGAAGGCCAAGGTCGCTGCGGGCGACACCAAGGCCGGATTGTCCGTCAAAGACCTGCTGATCCGCGGATTGTTGTCCGGCGCGTTGCTGGGCTTTGCCACCAGCCTCGCCTTCACCGCCGCCGCGCAGACGGGCATGCCGCTGGTCGGCGCACTCGTTTTCCCCGTCGGCTTTGTGATGATCGTGCTGCTGGGGCTGGAACTGGTCACCGGCAGTTTCGCCGTGGTGATGCTCGCCGGCGTCAACGGCCGCCGCCAGTGGCCAACCGTGCTGGCCAACTTGACCTGGGTTTATATCGGCAACCTCATTGGCGGACACCTGTTCACCGGGCTGTTCCTCTACTGGACCTACAAACCGGTGGAGCACAAGACGGAAACGGTTGCTCCCGCCGCCGTAACGGAAGGTCTGGCCCAGGCGTGAACCCGTTCAAATTCCATTCGACCAACCTCCAGTCAAAAACCATCAAATGAATTCCCCTCGTTGTTCTGATTCAAATCCGCGCGCCACGCGCCGGCCATTCCTCAAATCCAGCACGGCCGTTCTCCTGCTCGCGGTTTTGACCTGGTGCCAGCCGGCGGCCGCCGGCCCGGCCGGCCCGGAAAAAACCGACCTCAAGTTCGGCTTCATCAAGCTGACCGACTGCGCCCCGCTGGTCATCGCCAAGGAAAAGGGATTTTTCGATGACGAGGGACTGAACGTGACACTGGAAGCGCAGGCCAACTGGAAGATTCTCCTGGATCGTGTGATTTCCGGCGAGTTGGACGGCGCGCACATGCTCGCCGGCCAGCCCATCGCTGCGACAATCGGCTTCGGCACCAAGGCGCACATCATCACCGCGTTCAGCATGGACCTCAACGGCAAC
>JAJXXI010000626.1 GCA_021781185.1 bacterium | reverse complement strand
AGCGTGGCGCAGGCGTCCCGCCTGCGAGTTCCCGCACCGTCCCGGTGCGAGAAACGATTCGCCCAGCAAGCGACTGGCAGCGAGACGCTGCCAGAACCCGCAGCCGCGACGGCTGCGCCACGGCGCTAAACAGATACACCGGCATTCCGGTGTGCATCCTGGTGCTCAAGAAATGCAAGAAGCCGGACGACGTGCTATTCATCAATGCCGCCGAGCATTTTGAAAAGGGCAAACGCCAGAACCGCCTGACCGACGAGCACATCGAAAAAATCATTGCGACCTACCAATTCCGCAAGGAAGAGGACCGTTATTCCAAGCGCGTCTCAATGAAGCGAATTGCCGACGAGGGTTACAACCTGAACATTTCCCGCTACATCGTAAGCGTCACGCCGAGCACCGCTTGACTGGAGCAGTGCAGGAGTTGCGTAGATGTGAGAGGAGATGTGCTATGACATCTATGATGCGGATTGGCTTTGCCGCTTCAGTTGCTGTTTGGCCCAGGCGGCGGGCAGGACTTCGGGGATTTGCCGGTTGGTCATGGTCGGCAACCGCGCGAGGATTTCCCGCAGATATTGGTGTGGATCAAGGCCACGCCGCCGGCAACTTTCAATGACGGTGTAAATGATGGCGCTGCGTCGGCCGGCGTCCGCCTCGCCGATGAACAGCCAGTTCTTCTTGCCGATGGCCGTGGGGCGAATGGCATTTTCCACCAGGTTGTTGTCGATCTCGACGCGCCCGTCGGTCAGGTAAATTTCCAGCGTGCGCCATTGGCCCAGGGTGTAATCTATCGCGCTGCCCAACGGGCTCTGCGGCAGATGACGTCCGCTGGCTTTGAGTTTGAGCAAGGCCCGTTCGATGCGTTTGACGATGGGCCGGCTTTGGCTGGCACGCATGGCGGCGCGCAGATTCGCGCCGGCGCGTTGTTCCCGCAAGGCCGCTTCGAGGCGATAGAGATGTTGGATTTGGTTGAGCAACCACCCGGCCAGGCGCGGTGAACTTTCCCGCGCTTCGTAAAACTTCCGCCGCACATGTGCCCAGCAGCCGGCCAACGTGATGCTCTCCCCGCGTCCGTTGGCAAAGGAACGATACGCCGCATAACCATCACATTGAATGGTGCCGCTGAAAGTGGCGGGAATGATGTCGTGCAGGCACGCGGCTGCCCGGCTGATGGCCCAATGGAAAAACACATCGCCGCCCGGATCGCTGCCCGTCCACAGATAACCTTGCTTGGTCTTGCCATGGCCCGGCTCCAGGTAATCAACCGGTGTTTCATCCACCTGCACGTAGCCGCCGGCCATCACGCCGGTGCGGATTTGTTCGTAGATCGGTTTCAACCAATCGGCGGCCAGTTCCACCCAGCGCGCCAAGGTCTGCCGGGACAGTTGCACTTGGTGTCGTTGCGCGTAAATCTGTTCCTGCCGATACAGCGGCAGATGATCGCAATACTTGCTGATCAAAATGTGGGCGAGCAAACCCGGCGCGGGCAGGCTGCGGTCCAGCAAGCGTTCGGGCAAAGGCGCGATCACCGGCACGGTGTCCACCTCGGTGCGATGCACATACTTTTTGCGGATGGTCCGCCGGCGCAGAAAGCGCGCGGGTTCGTAATCCAACTGTTCGCTGACTTCCTGCCCGATGAACCGCCAGTCCTGCGGCTGTTGTTTCACCGGCTCGGGTTCAATCACTTCCTCAATCACCGGCAAGTGTTCGGGCAGACGCAACGCGCGGGGTTTGCGGACGGCCATCGGACATGGTTTTTTGACGACGGGAGCGGGCGGATTTTCGACCGGCTGAACGGTCAGCTCGGGCAGTTGCAGGAGCAGTTGCAGTTGCGCCGGATTGAGCGCCTCGCTGCTGACGCCAAACACGCGGCGCGCCAGCGCATCCAGCTTCTGCCGCAGCAATTGGTTTTCCGCCAGAAGTGATTCCGTGAGAGTTTGGGCGGTTTGCAGCGCCGTTTCCAACGTGGTCACCCGCGCGCGCAGCGCGTTGATTTCATTGGGCAAGGTGGCGTCCATCGCAGGTCGCCTCATCAGACGCCACGCGCCCAAAAAAGTTCAAGCAAAGTGAAAAAAATTTGCCCTTCGAACCGACTCACTCCCGCTCATACCACGGACGCATTTGTGCGCCGCGCAAATCCACGCCGTCGGTCAGCATCGCCAACGCCTGCGGCGTCAGCTTCAGCTTGGTCGTTTCAGGCGTTAAATGTTTTGGCCAGGCGAAGGTGCCTTGCTCCAGCCGTTTGGTCAGCACCCAAATCCCCGTTCCGTCCCAGCAAATAATTTTGATCCGCGTGTGGCGCCGGTTGCTGAACACGAACAGCGCGCCTTGTTTCAGGTCTTCGCCCAAGCGTTCGGAGACCAGCGCGTGCAGCCCGTTGAACCCTTTGCGCATGTCGCAGGCTTCCACCGCCACGAACACCTTCAAGCTGCCGGAAAAACTCAGCATGGCTTGGCCAGGATTCGCACGATCGCCGCCGCCAGCGCCGCTTGTTTTTCGTCGGCCACTTCCACCCGGACGCCGCCGGGCAACTGCAACACCAACCCGGAGGCCGGGGCGACCGCCGGTGCCGGTTCAATCACCGCTTCCAACAACCGCAACCGGGGCCGTGGCCCGGGGCCTTTGACCGGACGGCTCCGTTTGACCCAGTTGGCCAATGTTGAATACTTCAAGCCCGTCCGCCGCGCAAACTCCGGCAGCGACTGACCGCTGCGGGCAAATGCCCCGAGGACCTCACGCCGTTGGGCCTTCGACAGGCGCAGCCGACCTTGTGTATCGGCCATTACCGGCAACTTCGTCGGCGACTCCGCTGCCACCACGGGAGAATCATCTGAGCCATTCACAGTTATCATAGCTATCAGAACTATAATAACTGTCAGAGTTTAGCCAGAGGTGCTACAGGTGACGCTTACGCTACATCAGCACGGCGGTGGCAGAAGCGGAGATTGACTTAACGGCCACGCACGGCGAGCTGGTAAAAATTGAGGGGAAAATCAAGGAGGCGACGAGCAAGCACAATGAGTTTCTTAAGGAGCTTGGTTTGCCCTTGCTGCCATAGTCAGCGTCAACGCCGCCGGCCGGCGGATGCAATGAATTCAGGGCTTGGCAATCGCCGACGCCTGTGGCGAACGTGGCGCACCGCTTCCTGCGGTTTGGGAAGGCGCAATCGGGCGACTGGCGGCATCCCCGGGATTTGGGGGCGGCCGAGGTCCGCGCATTTTTAACCCATCTGGCCGCCGCGCGCCTGCATGGCGGGACGCAGGCGGTGCCGGGGCAAACTTTTCCGGCCACCCGGGGCCGCCAGTCAAGCATGGCTGTCCCAAACCAACACGCCCATGACCCAAGGCAGATTGTTTTCAGGACACCGGCCAAACTTATTGGATGATTTCCCAAGGTTGTTTTGTCGCGGCTTAAGTTTGCGAAATCATTTCCCAAGGTTGGGAAAGGCTTTCTCAAGGTTAAAAAACGTTTTCCCAAACTTAAAATGCGGCGGCTTAAACTTGGGAAATCACGCCGCAACCTTGGGAAAACGTTTCGCAAACCTGGGCCGGCGTTCCCAAGTTTGGAAAATGATTGCTTAACCTTGGGAAAGCATTTCCCAAGGTTGGGAAATGAGCGCGTAACCTTGGAAAATCGTCAAAGAAGGTTCGAAAACGCCCGCGGGCCATGCCGGACGGGCTTATGGACCACCGAAAGGACCGGCTTAAACACGAGTTTTGTCCCGGTAAATGGCTGTTGTCCAGGCGGAAAGCCGGCGGGTCAGGCCATAAGCTTGGAATTTTTCCGATGATTGACGGCAAGCACACCTTATTGATGGCACGGCGCTTGCTTAGGTTGCCGGCGTCAGGTTCGAGTAACAACAAACAACAAACATACACACATTGAAACAGAAACCATCATTAAACTTATGATCGTTAAACCATCCATATCGTGGCTCACGTCGGACGGCACACCGGTATTCATCAACAATACCAACATCGTGCTGAAGGGGGTGGGCAATAACCCGGACATCTACAAAGAACCCCAGCCGCCCCTGGCGGACGTGCAAACGGCGCTGGATAACTTGGTGGCGGGCGTGGCAGCGGCGAGCTGGTGGCGAAGGCCAA
>JAJXXI010000698.1 GCA_021781185.1 bacterium | reverse complement strand
CTTTCTTCAAAAACTGTTCGGCGGGCTGGAAAGGTTGTTCTATCGCTTCGCTGGATGCGATCCAAAGGAGGAAATGGACTGGCGTCGCTACGCTGCCGCCCTGTTGTGGTTCAACCTGATTGGGTTGGTCGTTGTATTTGCCCTGCAATTGTTCCAGGCAAAGCTGCCGCTGAATCCGCAGCAAATGCCAAGTGTTTCCTGGCCGCTCGCGCTCAACACCGCCGTCAGTTTCATCACCAACACCAACTGGCAGAATTATTCCGGCGAGGCAGTGATGAGCTATCTCACGCAGATGCTTGGCTTGACGGTGCAAAACTTTTTAAGTGCGGCGACGGGCATGGCGGTATTGGTGGCAATGGCGCGCGGGTTGTCACGCAAGTCCGGCCACACGCTCGGAAATTTTTGGGCCGACCTGGTTCGGTCAACCCTCTATATCCTGTTGCCGCTTTCAGTCATTTTTGCGGTGGTGCTGGTGGCGCAAGGTGTGGTGCAAACATTTTCACCCTATGTGAATGCAACCACGCTGCAAGGTCACGGCACACAAATCCCACTTGGCCCGGCGGCTTCACAGGTTGCCATCAAGCAACTCGGCACCAACGGCGGCGGTTTCTTCGGGGTCAACTCGGCCCATCCGTTTGAAAATCCCACCCCGCTGACAAACTTTCTGGAACTGCTCGCCATTCTGCTGCTGCCGTCGGCGCTGGTGGACACTTACGGGCGATTGGTCGGTTCACGACGGCAGGGTTGGGCGATTTTGGCGGCGATGTATTTGTTGTTCACTGCCGGTCTGGCGGTCGCGTTGTGGGCGGAGTATCAGCCAAATCCGCTCACGCCCGGACTCACGAACATGGAAGGCAAAGAAACCCGCTTTGGCGTCGCCAATTCCGTGCTGTGGGCGACGGCGACAACCGACGCCTCGAACGGCTCGGTGAACTGTATGCACGACAGTCTTTCACCGCTAGCCGGAATGGTGGCGATGGTGAACCTCATGCTCGGCGAAGTCGTGTTCGGCGGCGTCGGTGCGGGGCTTTATGGGATGCTGATGTATGTGCTGCTGACGGTGTTCATGGCCGGACTGATGGTTGGACGTTCGCCAGAATACTTGGGCAAACGCGTCGAGAAAGGCGAGGTCATCTGGGCGATGATCGCCACGCTTGTGCCGTTCATTTTGCTGCTGCTGTTTTCGGCCATCGCGTGCGTTTCCAGTTTTGGCCTGTCGAGCTTGAACAATCAAGGCCCGCACGGTTTGAGCGAAATTCTTTACGCCTTTGCTTCGATGGCTGGCAACAACGGCAGCGCGTTCGGCGGACTGACCGGCAACACGAATTTCTACAACCTTTCCGGCGCGTTCGTGATGCTCGTCTGCCGTTTCGTCGTCATCATTCCCGCGCTCGCCATCGCGGGCAGCATGGCTTCCAAAAAAATCGCGCCGCCGAGCGCCGGAACGTTTCCGACCGACAGCGCGCTGTTCGTCGTCATGCTTATCGGCGTCGTGGTAGTCGTCAGCGGACTCACGCATTTCCCGGCGCTCACCCTCGGGCCAATCATCGAACATCTGCTGATGCAGCAAGGGCGGGTGTTTTAAAAACCAAAATTGAATTTTCATGAAAACCCCCAGTTCGCTTTTCGATGCCAGCCTGATCCGTCCGGCGCTGGTTGGCTCGTTCAAAAAACTCGACCCGCGCGTGCTGTGGGAAAATCCCGTCATGCTGGTCACGGAAATTGGCGCCGCCCTCTGCACCGTGGTCGTGGTTCGCGACGTTTTTACCGGCCACTTTTCCGGATTCAATTTGCAGATTGCCCTCTGGCTCTGGTTCACCGTGGCGTTTGCCAATCTTGCCGAGGCACTCGCCGAGGGACGTGGCAAAGCCCAGGCGGAAAGCATGAAAAAGGCGCGCACGCAAACGCTTGCCCGACGGCTGCGTGACGGTCGGGAAGAAAAGATTCCAGCGCCGTCATTGCAAAAGGGTGATGTCGTCGTCTGCGAAACCGGTGACGTGATTCCCGCCGACGGCGAAGTCATTGAGGGCATCGCCAGCGTGGACGAGGCGGCGATTACCGGCGAATCCGCACCGGTTATCCGCGAGAGCGGTGGCGACCGCAGCGCCGTCACCGGCGGGACGCGCGTCATCAGCGACCGCATTGTCATCCGCATCACCAGTGAAGCCGGAAATACGTTTTTGGATCGCATGATCGCGATGGTGGAAGGCGCGAAACGGCAGAAAACGCCGAACGAAATTGCGCTTACGATTCTGCTGGTTGGCATGACCGCAGTGTTCATCCTCGCCGTGGTCACGCTGCCGGCGTTCGCCCATTATAACGAAAATGCTTCCGGCCAGCCTGGCTCATCCAATCTTACCGTGCCGGTTTTGGTTTCGCTGCTCGTTTGTTTAATCCCCACAACCATCGGCGGTTTGTTGAGCGCCATTGGCATCAGCGGCATTGACCGGCTGATCCGGCGCAACGTCCTTGCGACTTCCGGCCGCGCGGTTGAGGCCGCCGGCGACATTGACGTTTTGCTGCTCGACAAAACCGGCACCATCACACTCGGCAACCGCATGGCGTCTGACTTTCTGCCCGCACCCGGAGTGGCCGTTGAAAAGCTGGCTGACGCTGCGCAACTCGCGTCGCTTGCGGATGAAACGCCCGAGGGTCGCAGCATCGCCGTGTTGGCCAAGGAAAGATTCAATTTACGCGGACGCGAAGTCGCCGCACCGCACGCGCAATTCGTTCCGTTCACGGCACAGACACGCATGAGCGGCGTGGATTTTGCCGCAAACGACGGCCATCCGGCGCGCTCCATCCGCAAAGGCGCGGCTGAGTCCATCAAGATTCACGTTGACCGGCTCGGCGGACAATTTCCCGAAGCGGTGGACCGCCTCGTGGAAAGTGTGGCGCGTTCGGGCGGCACGCCACTTGTCGTCACCGATGGCCGCGAAGTTCTCGGCGTGATTCAATTGAAGGACGTGGTCAAAGGGGGCATCAAGGAACGGTTCGCGCAGCTTCGCAAGATGGGTATCCGCACCGTGATGATTACCGGCGACAATGCGCTCACCGCCGCCGCCATCGCGGCCGAGGCCGGTGTGGACGATTTCATGGCGCAGGCGACGCCGGAACAAAAACTGTCCCGCATCCGCGATGAACAGGCCAAAGGTTGTCTCGTCGCCATGACTGGCGACGGCACAAATGACGCACCCGCTCTGGCGCAGGCCGATGTTGGTGTGGCGATGAACACCGGCACGCAGGCCGCGCGTGAGGCCGGCAACATGGTGGATCTGGACTCGAATCCGACGAAGCTGATTGAAATTGTCGAAATTGGGAAACAGCTTTTAATGACGCGCGGCGCGCTGACAACCTTCAGCATTGCCAACGACGTGGCAAAATACTTCGCCATCCTGCCCGCAATGTTTCTCGGCCTATACGCGCTCGCCGGCAAACCTGGCCCGTTGGCCGCGTTGAACATCATGCACCTCGGTTCGCCGCAAAGCGCCATTTTGAGCGCCGTCATATTTAACGCACTCATCATCATTGCTCTAATTCCGCTGGCGTTGCGCGGCGTGAAATACCGTCCCGTCGGTGCGGCCTCGATTTTGCGCCGCAATTTGGTGCTCTACGGGTTTGGCGGCGTCATCGCGCCGTTTATCGGGATAAAATTACTGGATGTGTTCATCAACAGCATTCACCTGGTCTGAACTTTTGAATTATGAAAAATTTTTTGCCCGCCCTGCGAATGTTCATCACTCTGACGTTGTTGACCGGCGTCGTTTATCCCCTGCTCATTACCGGCATAGCCAAGGCCATGTTTCCGAAGCAGGCTGGCGGCAGTCTTATCACCACGAATGGCAAAACCGTCGGCTCGGCACTGCTCGCCCAGCGGTTCAGCGGGGACAGTTACTTCTGGCCACGTCCGTCGGCGGGAGACGACGGCACCAATTACGTCACAGTGCCATCGGGCGCGAGCAACCTCGGCCCGACCAGTTCCAATCTTGTTGCAACCGTGCAGGCGCGCCTGGCCGCTTTCCGTGCGTCAAACGGTCTGGCAACGAACGCGCCGGTTCCAGCGGAAATGGTATTCGCCAGCGGAAGCGGCCTTGATCCCGACATCAGCCCGGAAGCGG
>JAJXXI010000516.1 GCA_021781185.1 bacterium | reverse complement strand
ATCAGGTGCGCGTCATCACGCTCAACGACGACGAAGCGTTGATCAACTACGCCAAGCCAATCGTGGCCGAACTGCGCGCGAACATGGCGCGGGTGGATTCGGATTTCAGCGCGACGCCGTTCAAGGCCAAGATCGCCGACGCCGAGCAGCGCCGCGTCCACACGATGCTTGTCATCGGCGGTCACGATATGGAAGCGGGCAATGTGTCGTGCGTTTGCACCACGGAGGCCCGCAAGGCGCCAAGCCCAAGGTGGAAGTCATTACGGATATTCTGGCCAGCATCAAAGAGAGAAGGGCGTAAGCGGACGGAGCGTGGAGCATTGCTCCGCGTGTTTCTGCTGTAATTCCACCGAATCGAGCGAAGCAATGCTTCGCGCTCCACTATACCGGCAGCTTCAATTTCCACGTTTGCGGGTCGCGAAAGCGGGCGCTGCTGAACGGCCATACTTCCGGCGCACGACAGAGCTTCGCTTTCACCGGATTGTTTTCGATGTAACGGATGGCTTTGCGCGTTTGCTCTTCATTGCGCATGAAGGTGTCCCAGTAATCCTCCTGCCAAAACTCACCCGTGCGTCCGAGAAGTTTGTTGGCTTTGACTGCCACGATGGATTTCCAATTTTGGATGATCTTGGAAAGCGGGGTGTCGCCGACTTTGAGCAGAACGTGAACATGGTTGGGCATCACGACCCAGGCCGACAGTTCAAATCGCGAACCGTGATGGAAACGCATGGAACTTTCCATCAAGGAAGCAATGCGCGGATCGCGCAGGAAACATTCGCCGAGTCCGCGATCAATGTAATCTTCCAATTTGAGGCGCTGTTCACGCGCGGCGAGGCGGTGGGCTTCGGTCTGGTCGGGAACTTGCGAAGCAATGCTTCGCGCACCGGCGCTGGAGCGCGGAGCATCGCTCCGCTCGGCGATGGCAAGGAGATGTTCCCACTCGCCTCTGCGTGATGCAGGCATCGAATCCCACAGCCGAAAGGTGAGGAATTGCACCAGCCCCGGCTTGTCGCAGTGCGGCAGATAACCGCGCTCATGCCAGCCGCGAAAACCCCTGGCCTTGGCCTCGGCAGACAGAGGTTCGCTCCAGTCGTTTTTCGCAGCGACGAGCCGGCGCAGGTGTTCGCGTTTGGATTTGGGCGGCGTTTCCATTCGGAGCGCGGAATATTGTTCCCCCCCAGATGAAACCAAAACGCGACTTGCGGAGCAATGCTCCGCGCTCCATGCGTTGATGCCGAAGGCGGAAGTAGCCGCTTGACAAAGCTGGCTATGGAGTGCATATGCACCACACGATGTCGAAAGAACTGGATATGTCTGAGCCGGAAAACTGTGTATGCTTCAACCTGCGTTGGGTGACGCGGGCGGTGACGCAGTTCTATGACGCGGAAATGCGGCGACACGGCATCCGTCCAACGCAGGGAACGATTTTGACGTCATTGAACGCCCGGGACAGTTGGAACATGGCGGAGCTGAGTGGTTGGCTGGGGATGGAGCGCACGACGCTCGTGCGGAATCTCCGGCCGTTGCAGCGGGATGGTTTCGTGAAGGCCGTCGGCGGCGGGCGCGGCAATCGGGTGAAACTCACGATCACCACCAAAGGCCGAAAGCAGGTTGAGAACCTGACGCCGGCCTGGAAGTCTGCTCAAAGTGCCGTGGTCAAAACTCTTGGTGAAAAGCGCTGGTCCGCCATTCTTTCCGATCTCGAAACGGCAGCGTTGGCTCTGAACAAATAACAAACAACCCTGAATGCCCTTAGCGGCGATAAACTAAAACTCATTTGTGTATATGCACATGGCGTTGAAGAACAAAATCACATTAGTCACCGGCGTTTCCTCCGGCATTGGTCGGGAAATCGCGCAGTTGCTGGCGGAACGGGGCGCACGCGTGTTCGGCACGGTGCGCGATCCAAAGTCCGCGAAGCCAATTCACGGCGTCGAGATCGTCCGCATGGATGTCACGGATGACGCCAGCGTGAGCGACGCGATCGAAGCAATTTTGCCGAAGGCCGGGCCGGTTCAAGTTCTGGTCAACAACGCCGGTTATGCGGTCACGGGTGCTTTGGAAGAAACCAGCATCGAGGAAGCCAGGCAGCAGTTTGAAACCAATTTCTTCGGCGTGTTGCGCGTCACGAACGCCATCCTGCCAGGCATGCGGAAACAAGGCTTCGGACGAATCGTCAACATCAGTTCCGTGTTGGGGTTTTTGCCTGCGCCATATTGTGGAATCTACGCCGCGAGCAAGCACGCCGTGGAAGGCTACACCGAAACGCTAGACCACGAAGTCAGGAGATTCGGTGTGCGCGCCCTGTTGGTTGAACCGGCCTACACGCGGACCAAACTCAATGGAAACACGAAAACTCCCAAAACAAATATCGCGGCTTACGCTGAGGAACGAAAGCGAGTGACGGAAATGGCGCAGCAAAACATCGAACGCGGCGACGATCCTCGAATGGTGGCTGACGCGGCCTACGAAGCCCTGACGGCGAAGTCACCGAAGCTGCGGTATCCGGTCGGAAAGGGCGTCGCGTTGAGCCGGATGCGCCGCTTCGTTCCCGCCGGCATGTTCGACAAAAGTTTCCGCAAACAATTTCAACTGGATTGATTTTATGAGCACGTCACTCAAAGAGCATCCCACAGTCGCAGCGCATCGGCAAAGACCTGCGCCGGAAAAAGTGTCCCAGCCGCTCGACGCCGCCTGGCTGCGACAGTTGTGTCTCGAGGCTGGCGCGGAGGACGTCGGCTTTGTGGAAGTGGATCGTCCGGCGTTGGCAGGAGAGCGGCTACACATTCAGCGGGCTTTCCCGCCCACGCGCAGCCTCATCAGTTTTGTGCTGCGGATGAATCGCGACAATGTGCGCAGCCCGGCGCGGTCGGTCGCCAACTCGGAATTTCATCACACGGGCGACGAGGTCAACGACGTGGCGCGGCGCATCGTGGCGGCACTGGAGCGCGCGGGGATTCGCGCGCTGAATCCGCCGATGGGGTTTCCGATGGAGGCGGATCGTTGGATGACCGAGCGGATGTGGGTCGTCGCGCACAAGCCGGTCGCGGTCGCCGCCGGACTCGGGCACATGGGAATTCATCGCAACGTGATTCATCCGCGCTTCGGCAATTTCATTTTGCTCGGCACGATTCTCGTGGGCGCGGAGGTTAGCGCGTATTCGCAGGAACTCGATTACAACCCGTGTCTGGAATGCAAACTGTGCGTGGCGGCGTGTCCGGTCGGCGCGATTGGTGCGGACGGTGCGTTCGATTTCTCCGCGTGTTACACGCACAATTACCGCGAGTTCATGGGCGGGTTTGGGGATTGGGTTGAAACCGTTGCGGACAGTCGCGACGGAAAAGACTATCGGCGGCGCGTAAAAGATTCCGAAACGGTTTCGATGTGGCAAAGCCTGTCCTTCGGCGCAAACTACAAGGCGGCGTATTGCCTGGCGGTGTGTCCGGCGGGCGAAGACGTGATCGGACCTTACCTCGCATCGAAGAAAAATTTTACCGACGAAGTGATGCGCCCGCTCGTGACAAAACCCGAACCGGTTTACGTCGTGCGCGGTTCAGACGCCGAGGCGCACGTGCAAAAACGTTTTCCGCACAAGACCGTTCGGCATGTGCCAGCCACGACCACGCGTCCGCGAAACATCGCCAGCCTGTTGTTTGGAATGCCGCTGTCGTTTCAGCACCACGCCGCCGGAACACTGAACGTCAGTTACCATTTCGTTTTTACCGGCAACGAGCCGGCCGAGGCAACGGTGACAATTCGCGATGGAAAAATAACCGTCGAGAATGGGCTGCTTGGCGAAGCAAACCTCAAGGTCACGGCCGATTCGGAAACGTGGCTGGGATTTCTGGCGGGCGAGCGGAATCTTTTGTGGGCGTTGCTCACGCGCGGCATCCGGCTGCAAGGAAACCCCAAGTGGTTGCTAGCGCTCAAACGCTGTTTTCCCTCGTAGTTCTGGCCAGCGCCGGATCAGGCGCGCATCATCATGCTGAACGACGACGAAGCGTTGACCAACTACGCCAAACCCGGTTCCCCGCTGTTTTCGGTGGAGTTAGAACTGGGGGAGGCGGAGTTTGCCGGCGGTGAAGAAAAGCATGGTGATGAGATGCGTGGTGGAACGGTAGC
>JAJXXI010000050.1 GCA_021781185.1 bacterium | reverse complement strand
GATCGCAGTCACCGAATTACAGCATTTCGCCGGAACACAAGTGCATCGCGGCAAGGACAAATCAGAGCGGCTCACCAAAAACGTGGTATGCGCCACGTTCCAGCATGACACCTCACGCGCTCTTGACCCACACTTGCATACGCATTGTGTCATGTTTAACGCCACGTTTGACCCGGTTGAAAATCGGTGGAAGGCGCTTTCCAACTACGAAATGATGCAGGCCAAGAAATACGCCGAAAACGTCTATTACCATGAATACGCTCGCGAACTGCGGCAATGTGGTTACGAGATTCAAAACACCCTACGCGGTGATTTTGAGATTTTGGGTGTTTCGCGTGAATTGCAATCCCGCTTTTCCAAGCGCCATAACCAGATTGACGCCAGCATTGAGAAACTGCTGAAAGAAAAGCCAGAACTGGCAAATGGCAATTTGAAGGAGCTACGTTCACAAATTGCCCAAAATGAACGCAGCCGAAAAATCGAGGGGATTGGCTTGTCAGAGCTTCAACGGCTGTGGAACAGCCAGCTTACCGGCGAAGAAAAGAAGTCATTGCGGCAACTGACGCATCAGTCGAAGAAAACACTGCTAACACGGTCCATGACGGCGCAAACCGCAATCCAATGGGCGGAGGCCCATTTATTCGACCGGCGTTCGGTCGTCCGCGAAAACGAAGTTTGGAGCGCAGCACTGGAGCGCGGACGTGGATTTGACTGGTCGGTGCAAGACATCAAAACAACGGCGGCGGCGCGTGATTATGTCCGCAATGAAAATGCCCCCGCCAAAATCACCACACAGGAGATTTTAAGCTGTGAATGGGACATCGTTTGTCTCGTCCGCGATGGGCGAGGGAAGTTTACTGAATTGAATCCTTCTCACCAGTTTGCCCCGGAATTGATGCCGGATCAACGGAAGGCGGCAGAACATATTCTTGGCTCACGGGATTTTGTGACGTTGTTCTGTGGCGGCGCTGGAACAGGTAAAAGCCACACCTTGCGCGAAATCGGCAATGGCTTGAAAGCCGCAGGTCATGTCTCCTACGTCATTGCGCCACAGCGTCAGCAGGTGTTGGATTTGCAAAAGAACTTTACCGAAACCCAAACCGTTTCGGCCTTTCTCGCCCGCCGCCAGATGATGCCTGGCGCGGTCGTGATGGTGGATGAAGCCGGACAAATCGGCGGCAAGCAGATGCACGACCTATTAACGTTCGTGAAAGCCAATGGCGGACGGGTGATTCTCTCCGGTGACACGCGCCAGCATGGAGCGGTCGAGGCATCCGACGCCTTACGCGCCATTGAACGCTACGGCGGTCTGGAAGCCGCACGGCTGACAAAGATTCGCCGCCAAAACCCCAAGGCGGGCGAAACCAAATCTGAACGGAAGCGTATCAAACAATATCGCGCTGCCGTCCGTAAAGCACAGCGCGGCCACTATGCCGAATCCTTTGACCGTCTGGACAAACTCGGTGCAATCGTTGAATGCCAGACGATTGTCGAACAACGCGAGCATCTAGTGACGAATTATCTGTCGTTGGCGGAACGCAAAAAATCCACGGTGATTGTCTCGCAAACCTGGGGAGAGATTCACGAAATCAACGAGCGAATCCGGCTTGGTTTAAAAGACATGGGGCTGATAGGCCAGGACGATATAGCGGTGACATCGCTGAGTCGTCTGGATTTGACAGATGCCCAAAAGCGCGACCAGCGGTTTTATCCTGACAATGCCGTGATTGCGTTCAATCGCAAGGCCGGAGATTTTGCCAAAGGGGAAACCGGCAAATTACGAGCAGTCACTACAACGCATCTACTCGTCGAGACGGAAAACAAAATTGGTAAGGTTCCTTTCAAACAACTGGATAAACTCACCGTTTGTCAGCCGGTGGAAATGCCCCTTGCCAGAGGGGATCAATTGCAACTAAAAGCCAATGCGGTTGCCGTGGATGATAAAGAACTGGTCAACGGCGAACTCGTGACAGTCAAAGCCGTGAATCCCAACGGACATATTGAACTGAAGGATGGGCGGGTTCTGCCGGATAATTACCGGGAGTTTATTCGCGGCTACGCAATCACCTCTTACGGCTCACAAGGCAAAACGGTTGAGCACGTCCTGTTTTCAGACTCCACCATCAAAGCCGCAACCAACAACCAGCAATGGTTGGTGACGATTTCACGCGGAAAAAGGGCGGTCAAAATCTTCACGCCGGACAAGGAACAATTGCGGGAAAATGTCAGCCGCTTGGGCGACCGCGAATTGGCGATTGAGTTTTCCCAACGGAAAACAGCGCCACGTCTGCCCATTCCGGTTCGTAAATACATCAACGGCTTGATTCAAAGCCGCCGTCAACAGACAACCCAAACGCCGATTGAAAAGATTGATTTATGGAAACCAAAGCTCACGCAAAAACAAACGCATCGGACTCGCGGGATGAGAATCTGACGTGCTGGCGTGCCTCCACCAGCCCGCAATGCCTGCGGGTGGAAACCACGTCTGAAATCCATCTATTCCCCTACGGCTACTTCCAGCACGCAAAATTCTCGCGGCTAGGGAACAAGGATATGGTTGAAATTCGGTTCCAAGACACAACCGTAATTGCCAAAGGCACAAATTTGGAACCGCTTCACGACGCGCTTGCACGCATGGCGGTAGAACGCATAAAAGTGTGTCCTGAAAAATATGGAGTGATAGCCCGAAAGGAAAGCATGATCGAGGAGCTTGAAATTCAGGAGCGGAAACGGCCTATTTCGTCTGCAAAATTTGATGAGGATTAAATACCGTCGCCCGAATGGGGCATTCTCTGTGCTCTTGGAAGATTAATTGCGTGAACACCGAGTTTTGGAGAACGATTTTCTATACTGCTTGTCTATACTGTTTGCTGTTTTTAGGTCATTCCACGACCTATCAGAGCAAAAGCAAAAATGCGTTTTATCCAATAAATAAGCGGGTTTTGCAATGAATGCAAATCAGGGAAAATCAGAGCAAAAAGTCCTTTTTATATTAAGAGTCAACTGCTCTACCATTGAGCTACCGAGGCATTATTGGGTCCGCGAGTTTTCTCACTGCGGGCGCGGATTCTGACAGACTCGAAAATCCGAGGCAAGATTTTTCAACGGCTTCTCGAATTACCGCTATTCCGCCAGATGACATGCAGCCCAATGATCCCGGGAAAGTTCGCGCCAGGCCGGCATTTCGGTTTTGCAGCGCGTTTCCGCCACCGGACAGCGCGGATGAAACGGACAGCCGGCGGGTGGATGAATGGGTGACGGCACATCGCCCGGCAACACAATGCGCTGGCGTTTGGAATCGGGATCCACCTCCGGCACGGCGGAAATCAGCGCCTGCGTGTAGGGATGCTGCGGGTCGCGGACCAAGCTTTTAGCGTCCGCCGACTCGACGATCTTGCCGAGATACATGACGAGCACGCGGTGGCTGATGTGTTCCACCACTGCCAGATCGTGCGCGATAAACAGATAGGCGAGACCGTGCTCCTGCTGCAAATCGCGCAGCAAATTGATGATCTGCGCCTGCACGGAAACGTCCAGCGCGCTCACCGGTTCGTCACAAATGATCAGTTCCGGCTCCACCGCCAGCGCCCGCGCGATGCCGATGCGTTGCCGCTGACCGCCGGAGAATTCATGCGGATAGCGCTGTGCATAGACCGGATCAAGGCCGACATCCTTGAGCAGTTCAAAGATCCGCTTTTGCCGGGCGGGTTTGCTGTCCGTGAGTTGGTGGACGTCCAGCGCCTCGCCGATGATCTGCTCGACGGTCATGCGCGGATTGAGCGAACCATACGGGTCTTGAAATATCATCTGAAACTTGCGCCGCCGTGATCGCAGTTCCGCACCGCCCAGGCGGGTGATATTCTCACCTCCGAGAAAAATCTCCCCGGCGGTCGGCTCGATCAACCGCACGATGGCCCGGCCAAGCGTGGTCTTGCCGCAACCGCTCTCGCCTACGAGTCCGAGCGTCTCGCCTGGTGCAATGCTGAAGCTTACTTCGTCCACCGCCTTCACGAATTCGCGGACACGGCTGAACATCCCGTGTTTCACCGGGAAATGCACCTTCAGGTTTTTGACTTCAAGCAGGCTCATGATCATTTCCAAAACGGACAGCGGACCCATCGTCCG
>JAJXXI010000750.1 GCA_021781185.1 bacterium | reverse complement strand
CGGGTTCCGCAAACAACGATGGAGCGGTCTGCATCGCCGGCAGCGGGGCGGTGGCAAACTTCGCGTCGCCCATCTATATCCGGGACAACAACAGCGCCAGTTCCACGCTGCAACTGGACGGTTCGCAAGCGAACATCACCGTTCCGCAAGGCATCAGCCTTGCGGGCCGCAACTCCAGTGTCGTCTCCATCCAGAATCTGGCCGGCAGCAACACGATTGCCGGCGATTTCATCCTGACCTCCGGCGGGGGCAATTATTGGTTTGATTGTGACAGTGGCACGCTGGATTTGGCGGGTGCCATTCCCGCCAGCGCGCCGACGGTGCCCAACGGCCGCACCCTTACCTTCATGGGCGCGGGCAATGTCACGGTTTCCGGCCCGATCAACAACGCCAACGGTTACACGGTCAATGTTGTCAAAACCAATTCCGGCACGCTGACGCTAAATGGCGTCAACACCTTTACCGGTTTCACTGCGATCAACGGCGGCACGCTCGCGGGCGACGGCTCGATTGCCGGTCCGGTGATGATTTCGGCCGACGGAAACCTGGCCCCGGGCGGCGCGGCCGTTGGCATCCTGACCATTGACAACGCATTGACGAACAATGGCACGTTTAGCATTCGCTTGAACAAGTCTGGTTCCGTGCTGACGAACGACAGCGTGAAAGGCATCACCACGCTGACCTTTGCCGGCCGGCTGCAACTGGCGACCATGGGCGATCAGATCACGACCGGCGACCGCTTCAAGATTTTTGATGCCGCCAGCTACCATCTGTTCCTTTCCGGAATCTACCCGCCGACGCCCGGCACCAATCTGCTCTGGAATACCGCCAATCTGGCGGTCAACGGCACGCTGTTCGTGGCATTGGGCGCGGTGAATCCGCAATTCGGGCATGCGGGATTTTCTGGAACCAATCTGGTGCTGGCTGGCGGCGGCGGTGCGGCGGGTGCTGGCTTTTCCCTTCTGACTTCGACCAACCTGACTTTGCCGCTGGACCACTGGGCTCTGGCGGGAACCGGTGTTTGCGACAATCAGGGTGATTTCATCGTGACCAACGGAATTGCCACCGCCGAATCCGGGCGTTTTTTTTTGATTCGCATCCCCTGAAAAGTTTCAACTGCGATGAGATCCATTCTCCAATTTTGCTCTGTCGCGGCGCTTGTCGCCGGCCTGCTCCTGTCGGCACACCCGTTGCTTGCCGGTTCTGATCCGCATTTGGAGAAATCGTGGTGCGACACGGACGGCAGGCCCATCAACGCCCACGGTGGCGGAGTTTTATTTTATCGGGGCGTTTACTACTGGTATGGCGAAGCCAAGTCCGGCCGCACCTACCTGCCGGATTGCAACAAGTCGTGGGGCGGCACGCGCGTGGATTTGACGGGCATTTCCTGCTACTCGTCCACCCATCTCGTTGATTGGAAAAATGAAGGCCTCGTGCTGCACGCCACACCAGATGATCCGCAAAGCGATCTATATCCCGGCCGGGTGCTGGAACGGCCCAAGGTCATCTACAATCGCACCACCCGCAAATTCGTGATGTGGCTGCACGTTGACACTGCCGATTACGCCGCCGCACGCTGCGGCGTGGCTGTCAGTGACCAGCCCGGCGGGCCTTACAAATATCTCGGCAGTTTTCGTCCGGATGCCGGGTGCTGGCCGGTCAATGCGACCGCCGCGGACAAAATTCCCGGTGCAAAGAACGTCCTTGAACGGGATTTCAAGACCGGCCAGATGGCGCGGGATCTGACGGTTTTTGTGGATGACGACGACAAGGCGTATCTCTTCTATTCATCGGAAGAAAATCTGACCATGCATGTTTCGCTCCTGACCGATGACTATCTGCACACGTCCGGAAAATACGCCCGGATTTTTGTGGGACGCAGCATGGAGGCGCCGGCGGTGTTCAAACATGGCGGCAAATATTACTTCGTCGGTTCCGGCTGCACGGCGTGGGCTCCGAATGCCGCGCGTTCGGCGGTGGCGAACAGTCCGTTTGGCCCGTGGACGGAGCTGGGCAATCCCTGCGTCGGCCCCGATGCGACGAATACATTTCATGCACAAAGCACGTTCGTTCTGCCTGTGCAAAGCAGCCCGGAAATGTATATTTTCATGGCGGATCGGTGGAAGCAATGGGATTTGCCGGCGTCTTCCTACCTCTGGTTGCCAGTGGAGTTTAAGACCAATGGAACCTTCCAAATCCCGCTGGTGAAATTCATGAACACGGCTACATCACTATGAAATACAGATTATTGAGTGTGGACAGATTATTTCGTCAATGGGCGCGTGTTGCCGCCGGTGTCCTCCTGACGTTCGTTGCCGCGCCATCTGTCCAGGGTGCGCCGGTGAGTCTCGTCAGGCAATCCCCGGTGAACATCTCCAAAGCGGCTCCGGGCGTGGTGCTGGTGGATTTTGGGCGGGTTGCTTTTGGCAATCTCCTGCTCATTCCGCCGGCGGATGCCACCGGAAAAATCACCGTTCGTTTTGGAGAGGATCTGAAGGACGGTCGGGTCAACCGTCACCCGCCCGGCAGCGTTCGTTATGCTCAGGTCGAGGCGACGCTGGAGGGAACCAATTCCCTGATCGTTGCGCCGCCGGCCGACAAACGCAACACCACCCAGCCGGCGGCCGTGCTGACGCCGCCCGACTGGGGCGTGGTGCTGCCCTTCCGCTGGATCGAGATCGAAGGCTGGCCGGGCAAGTTGCGACCGGACCAGGTGCGGCGGCGGGCGGCGTTCGCCAGTCATTGGGATGATGCCGCCTCGGCGTTTCACTGCTCAGACGAGATGCTCAACCGCATCTGGGATCTCTGCAAGTATTCCATCAAGGCCACGACGTTTGCCGGCGTTTATGTGGATGGCGACCGCGAGCGGATTTCTTACGAGGCGGACGCGTATTTGAACCAGCTCGGCCAATATTACACCGACGGCGGCGTGCAGATGGCGCGGGACACGTTTGACCGGCTGATGGCGCATCCCACCTGGCCGACGGAATGGGCGCCGCACATGATCTTCATGGCGTATGCCGATTGGATGGAGACCGGCGACACAAACTGGCTGGCCCAGCGCTATGCGGAGCTGAAAGCGAAACTTCAGATGGACCGGGTGGGTGCCGATGGGCTGCTGACCAGCTCCGACGCAAAAATCAAGTGGGGTGATCTCGTGGACTGGCCGGCGGGCGAGCGTGATGGCTTCGTCTTCACGCATGTGGACACGGTGGAGAACGCCTTTCATCTGCGCGCCCTGGCACTGATGGCCGAACTGGCCCGGGCATTGCATCAAAATGCGGATGCCGCCAAATACTCCGCAGATGAACAGGCCGCCCGGGACTCGTTTCAAGAAAAACTGTTCGCTCCGGCACTCGGCCTTTATCGTGACGGCGAGGGCACCGACCACACTTCTCTGCACGCCAACCTGTTTCCGCTGGCCTTCGGGCTGGTTCCCGCCAACGATCGCGCCCCTGTCGCCCAATGGCTGGCGGATCGCGGCATGGCCTGCTCGGTTTACGCCGCGCAATATCTGCTGGAAGGCCTGTTTGAAAACGACGAGGCGACCAAGGCGCTGGCCCTGATCACCGCTCCGGATGATCGCAGTTGGCGGCACATGGTGGAGAGCGGCACAACCATCACCTGGGAGGCCTGGGATCAGCGTTACAAGCCGAATCAGGACTGGACTCATGCCTGGGGTGCCGCGCCGGCCAACCTGTTGCCGCGATTCGTCCTCGGCGTCCAGCCGTTGACACCCGGTTGGAAACGCGCGCAGATCCGTCCGCATCCCGGTTCGCTGAAGAGTGCGGAAGGAAAAATTCCCACCCCCCTCGGTCCGGTTCTGGTCCGGTGGAAAAATGGCGGCACCTTCAAACTCTCGGTCACCTTGCCACCCGGCATGAGCGCGCAGGTTCAGGTGCCAGCCGGCGAAAAAACCACTGGTGTGCAGGTCAACGGTCGGCCCGTCAGCGGTCATCGCGTTGGCCGGTGGTGGAGCTTGGACGAAGACGTCACCGGCACGTTGGTCATTGAAACCAGGCAGTGACCTGATTAGCATGAGAAGCCAATGAATCCATCCGCCAAGTCCATCCATCATCAATGAAAAAGAAACTGAATTTGATTCTGGCCGCTTTGACCGTTTGCCTTGCCGCAGCGAA
>JAJXXI010000620.1 GCA_021781185.1 bacterium | reverse complement strand
TTTCAGGCGTCACCCGCCAGCCTAGCCAACCACTTTCCCTATTCCATCGAAAACAGCGGGGAACCCCAAACCCACCGTGAACGAACTCCGAGCCAACAACATGGTGCGGGTGGACGCGGATTTCAGCGTCACGCCGTTCAAAGCGAAGATTTCCAACACGGAACGTTCAGGAAGTTTCCCGCCTCCTCACGTTGGCGGCCGTAACCCGGAAGCCGGTGCGGTGAGCGTGCGTCTCCACCAGGCTGATGATTGAAGGCAGGACAAAAAACCTGGCGGACATCTGGAAACGGAGCGGCTTGTTTGAACAATTTTGCCGCACGCCCCATCAAATGGAAATTATGACAGTTCTAAAACGAGTAATCATTTTTCTGCTCGTGGCGGTGGGAATTTTTGCCACGGTGGAATTCATTAACTTCAAAATCGAAGCAGCCAACCATTGGGGAGTGCGTATGGATTTCGTGTCCAGCAAGAATGCCACTGGAAAGCAAACCGCCAGCGCCAAAACCTCCAACGCGCATCGCATCAAAGCACCCGCCATTTCAAGCTGAATCGTGCCGGCCGGTCCCTGCCGACGCACGCAGGGCCACAAAAGGAATTGGAAATTGATGTGCGGCTCAGGCCAGCCAAAATAGCCGGGCCGTTGAAGAACCGGCCGCCTGTTTTCCGTAACAATTTTGATACCGTCAGCCGCTTCCCCTTCACCAAGCCAGGCAAAGGTCCGGCATTGAATATTTGAACTATCTGTCCCGATACCGTATCCAATCCCCATGCGACGACTTCTTATCGCCACGATGGTTTGCTTTCGCCTCACGGCGTCTGTCACGTTCGCCGCCCATACCGAGGCGAAGCTGCTGTTGTCCGCCAACCCGGCCGTGCCTGGCAGCACCGTGCTGGCGGGCGTGGAACTGCAAATGCAACCAGGCTGGCACACCTATTGGAAAAATCCCGGGGCCGCCGGCGAAGTCACGGAAATCAAATGGCAGTTGCCGGCCGGGGTGACGGCCGGCGAAATCCAATGGCCGTTACCGGAAAAGCTGCCGCCGCCGGACATCACGACTTACGGTTACGAAAACGACGTTGTGTTGCTCGTGCCGCTCACGCTGGCTGCTAACCTGCCCGCCGGACCGCTTGATTTGCGGGCGAAGGTCACCTGGCTTGAATGCAAGGAATCTTGCATCCCGGCCGGGGCCGATGTGCAGGCCGTCCTGAACCTTGGCCCGGAAGCCAGACCCACCGCCGCCGCACCGCTGCTGCAGGCATGGCAGAAAAAAGTTCCCGTGGTTGATCTGAATTTTCCCGCCCAAGCCTGGTGGGATAAACCGACCAACGGTGACACGCGCATCCTGAACTTGCAATGGCCGGGCCAGACGACCAACGCGGATTTTTTCCCGGCCACCGATGACACGTTTGAAATCCAGGGGGCCACGGAAATGGTGGCCGCACCCGCCGGCGAAATTCATCTCCGCAAGGTCGTCAAAAAATTCTCCGGCAACTGGCCCGCCGCCGTTTCCGGCGTGTTCATCAGCGGCGACCAGTCCATTGAGGCGAAGGTTGCCATTGCCGATGCGCCGCCCGCCGCCGCCGGCAGTGTCGCGCCGCCCGCCGCACCGGCGGCATCGCTCGGGTTGATGCTGCTCTACGCCTTCATCGGCGGGCTGATCCTGAACATCATGCCCTGCGTGTTGCCGGTCATCGCCCTGAAGATTCTGGGATTTGTCAGCGAGGCGAAAAGCTCTCCGGGCCGCGTTCGCCTGCTCGGAATCGTTTACGCGCTCGGGGTGCTGGCGTCATTTCTCGTCTTGGCCGGCGTGGTCATCGGGGTGAAATCCGCCGGTCATCAGGCCGGCTGGGGCATGCAGTTCGGCAGCCCGGTGTTCATTGTCTGCCTCACCACGCTTATCACGCTGGTGGCGCTGAATTTGTTTGGCGTGTTTGAAGTTACGCCGGGCGGTCGCACCTTGGATGCGGCGAACCGGCTCGCTTCCCGGCACGGCGTGGCGGGGGCGTTCTTCAACGGCGTTCTGGCCACCGCGCTGGCCACGCCCTGCACCGCGCCATTTTTGGGTTCCGCGCTCGGCTTCGCCTTTTTGCAGCCGCCAACCATCATCGTGCTGGTTTTTCTCGCCGTCGGACTGGGGCTGTCCGCGCCTTATGTCCTGTTGAGCTGGCATCCGGCCGGGCTGAAATTTCTGCCCAAGCCCGGCGCATGGATGGAGAAATTCAAGATCGCGATGGGCTTCCCGATGCTGGCCACGGCGGTGTGGCTGTTCAACCTGGCCGCCGGCAGCTACGGCAAAATGGTTTTGTGGCTGGGAATTTTTCTCATCATCACCGCGTTTGCCGCGTGGGTTTTTGGTGAATTTGTCCAGCGCGGCCGGCGGCATAAAACCCTCGCCGCCATCCTCGCTTTGGGTTTGCTCGCCGCCGGCTACGGTTTTGCCCTCGAAAACCAGCTGGACTGGCGGAATCCACCCGCACCCGCACCCAACGGCAAAGTGACTGCGGACAGCGCCGGCATCGCGTGGGAACCTTGGAGTCCCGAGGCCCTGACGCTGGCGCGGGCCACTGGCCGGCCCGTGCTGGTGGATTTCACCGCCGACTGGTGCCTCACCTGTCAGGTCAACAAACACACCAGCCTCGAAACCGCGGCCGTCCGCGAAAAACTCAAATCACTCAATGCGATTACCATGCTGGCTGACTACACGCATTTCCCCGATGCCATCACGACCGAGTTGAATCATTTTCAGCGGGCGGGCGTGCCGCTCGTCCTGGTTTATCCAAAAACAGCCGACGCCCCGCCCATTGTTCTGCCCGAAGTCCTGACCCCGGGGATTGTGCTGGCGGCGCTGGACCAGGCGACAAAGTGATTTTCTTTGAACCAAACCGCGGCGGATGGCGTCTGTTAATCTGAAAGCTAAACATTCCTAACCATGAAAAAAACCATCGCCATTCTCGCGGCCGCCATCATGGCCACCGCCGCCCTGGCCGTTGAAGTCGGCCAGCCCGCGCCAAATTTCACCGGCACGGACATTTACGGAAAAACCGTCAAGCTCTCGGATTACAAAGGCAAAATCGTCGTGCTTGAGTCCTACAACTCCGATTGCCCGTTCTGCCACAACCATTACAAAACGGGGGCTGCCCAGGAATTACAGAAGGACCTGACTGCCAAGGGCGTGGTCTGGCTGCTTGTCAACTCCGTCAATCCCAAGAACCCCAGTCATCGCACGCCGGAACAGGCGCGGAAAGAATGGACGGATTTGAAAATGCATGCCACCGACTGGATTGATGACAGTTCGGGCACCATCGGACACCTTTACGACATGAAGACCACGCCGCACATGTTCGTCATAGATAAAAAGGGCACGTTGGTTTACGACGGTGCCATGGATGACGCGCCCCGTCCGTTTGGCGACCCGCGCAAGGCCAACAATTACGTCCGTGACGCCGTGGATGAACTGCTCGCTGGCCAGCCGGTGGCGATTCCCCAGACCAAGCCCTACGGTTGCAGCGTGAAATACGCGGATTGATTGAAAATTGGGAGACGTGCGGCCGCGCGCCTCTACCCGGTCTTGGCCGGATGGCGTGGCGGTGCCGGCGTTTGATGTTCCTTGGGCACAAACGCACGGCGCACCCATTTCGCCTGCTGCAATGCCGGTGTCAGCGTGAAGCCAAACTCCCTCAGAAAACCTTCCGCCGGCGCGAGGATGCTGACGGGCCGGCGCGTAAAGGTGTCTTTGTAGGCCAGCCGCACCGCGCGCAAGCCCAGGCGGAAACCCGGCTCCACGCGGCCGTAAAGTTCATCGCACATGATCGGGCTGCCCGATTCCGCCAGGTGCAGACGGATCTGATGCGTGCGCCCCGTCAACGGACTGGCCTCGATCAAGGTGAATCGGTCGTTGCTCAAAAGCACGCGGAAATGCGTTTCGGACTCCTTGCCTTCCTCCGTGCGGTCCACCCGCATCCGCCCGAACTTCAGCGGGTCAGGACCGATCGGCAATTCACACATCCATTCCCTTTCGCGCGGCACACCTTCGACGACGGCCAGATAGGTTTTCTCCATGCGCCGCGATTCAAACATGTCACCCATCGCCTGCATGGCCCCTTCGCTTTTGGCGAACAGCATCACGCCGCTGGTGTCCGC
>JAJXXI010000347.1 GCA_021781185.1 bacterium | reverse complement strand
GCGCGACGTCCGGCTCCGGCGCGTTGCTCACGCGGACCGCCAGCAGGTTGGTGCCGGAAGCGGACAGGTTCGTCGTGATCTCGAAACAAAACGCACCAAACGCGCCGCGATGTTCGCCCAGAAAAGCTCCGTTGAGGTAAACGTCCGCCACTGAACCGGCGGCCTCAAATTTAAGGAAGTAGCGTTTCCCGGCGGCGGGCCGGCCCAGCTCCAAATCACGCCGATACCAGCCCGGCCCGCGCTCATACTTTTCACCCCGCTGCGCCTGTTCCCAGCCCCAGCAATGCGGGATGGAAAGCTGCGTCCAGTTCGCGTCGTTGAAATCCGGCGATTTGGCACCGGCCGGGTCGCCGGCCTGAAAACGCCAGCCGGAATCCAGCAACACGTCTTCGCGCGGTGCGGCGTGCAGCGGCATCACGGCGAGGCAGCCGAAAACAAACAGTGCGAGCGGATGAAATAAAACCAGTTTGCGGGGCATTGGGTGATTTTTCATTGGGTGGCAAAATCCGAAACGTTCCAAGCATCGCGCCAAGGGATGGTGAAGGTGTTGTCGGGGTTCATCGTAAACGGCAGCCAGACATAGCGCGAATCCGGCAAGTTCCACGGGTTCCAGCGGTCAGCCATGAAAATAAAACCACCCGGCCGGCCGGGCGCGGGCAGCACAAACGTGCTTTGCGCCCCGAACGTCGCCGCTGCATTCGTCCCGGTGCATGGATTGCCGAAGGTTTTCCACGGGCCCAGGATGTTGTCCGCAGTGGAATAGCTGGCCGCGTTTGGCGCCCAGCCGGTGCAGGCAGAGGTGATCAGATAGTATCTGCCGCGCCACTTGAACGGTGCCGGGGCTTCGCGGTGTTCCTTCACCAGAATCCGGGCCCACGTCCGGTTTTCCACGGCGGGCGTCTCCGGCCCGGTGAAATCGCCATTCAGTCGCGCGACATACATCGTCCAGTTGTCCTCGGAGGCGTAAAACACATACGCCCGGCCGTCGTCATCCACAAACAGATTCATGTCGCGGAACATGCCGCCCAATTCACGCTGTAATGCCGGGTCGGAATCCGCTGCGGCAAAGTCATTGGTGTTGGCCACCGGCCGGATCACCTGAAGAAACGTGAACGGCCCGGCCGGGGTGTCGCTCACTGCAATGCCGGCGCGTGCAAAATCATAGCGGCCCTGCTCCACGTGCATCCACATGACGAACTTTTTCGTGCGCGGGTTGTAGATGACTTTGGGGCGCTCGACAAAAGCGCGCCGCTGATTCACGACCGGCAGATTGGTCTGCCACAAAGCAACGCCCTCCCGTTTCCAGTCCAAAAGATTGGTCGAGGAATAACACGATACGGCGCTGCGCAGGCCGGGCGTGCGGTCTTCGCCATACCAATAATAAACATTGTCATGCAGGAGAACACCTCCGCCGTGCGCCTGAATCGGTTTGCCATCCGTATCGAGCCAGACGGTGCCCGGATGAAATTCCGGTGCGGCCCACGCCGCCTCCACCGTGACCAACGAGAGGAGGGCAAGCAACGTTGAGAACCAATTCTTACGGAACGGCATGATTATTTTTTGACCAGGTGATCGCCGACGTAGATGCGGTAATCCTTGATGCGTCCGGGGCCGTCGCTCTGGCGCGGCACATAGCGGAAACCCGAGATGGTTTCCGTTTTCCCCAGATTCAACACCAGTTGATGCGGGTAGCCCGGCTGCGCGGCGCCCCATTCGGTATGCCAGTAATTCGCCGTCTGTCCGTCAATGGCATTCTCCGCCGAGCCGTCCTCCTTCACGCGTTCTTCGCTGTCCACATAGGCGATGGTCCAGTCGTTGTGGCTGATCGGATTGCCATTCGCATCAAGCAGATCCAGTTCGCCCACGGCGGCGAAGGGTTTGCCGTCAAACGAGGACATCGCTTCCAGACAGAAGTAATAGCCTTTGGCCGGCGCGGGGAATTTGATTTCCTGCATCTGACTGCCGGGCTCGAACTGCGCGGTGAACACGGGTTTCGTCGAAGCCAGATTCAAGCTGACATCCGGACGGCGCGACCGCGCGAAATCGAGCTGCGGACGCAGTTCATTAAGAATCGGTCTGGCCAGCCCGGCCACGACCGGCTTTGCCGGCCCGAGCAAATCCAAAATGACAATCTCATTGGTGCCCGGGTGCAACCAGCAGCCAGGCGTGTAGGCGGTCTGCGTGGGGCCGATGTTCCAGAAACGCGCCAGGCAATGGCCGTTGACCCACACATCACCCTTGCCCCAGCCGCGCAAATCGAGAAACGTGTCGCCGGGCTTTTCAATGTTCACCGTGGCCCGCCAGAAGGCCGGACCTTGAACGGGGCCGCGCTGCCATTTCAGTCCGGCCAGCATTTCGGCGTCCAGTGGCAGCCGGAAAATTTTCCAGCCCGTGAGCGTCGCTCCGCCGAGTTTCACCGGCGCGATCAACCCTTTGCGATCCGCCATTTCCGGACCGAAATTGACGCGTCCCATCGGTTCGACCAGCACGTCCAGTTGCGCGTCATTCGTCCGCGCCGGGAGGTGGATTTTGAAGTCCTGGGTGCGCCGGTCGAAAATTCCAATGCGCTTGCCCTCAAGATAGACATAGCCAAAATCATGAACGGCGGCCGCTGTCAACGTGGCCGCCGGTCCGGCGGGAACGGTGGTGCGATACAAAATGCAGCCGTAGCCCTGGTCGTAGGCTTCCATGTTGCGCGGCTGCTGGTCGTGTAAAGCCGCCGGCAGGCTGGCAAATACGGGCGCGCATTCAGCCGCGGTCACGGGCGCGATCGTGATGACGGGATTGGTCGCCGGCGGCGCAGGAATGGTTTCGCCGGGCAGCAGATATTTGGCAAACAGATCGCGCGTCAGGTAAAACTTTTTGGTGGGCCAGCCGGCTTCGCTGATGGGCGCATCATAATCATAACTGGACGTGTCCGGCTTGAACGGCCGGTCGCAGCCCGACCACAGCCCGAAGGTGGTGCCGCCATGCGCCATGTAAATGCTGAACGATTCGTCATGCTTCAGCATGTATTCCAGGTCGGCGAGGTATTGCGTCCTATTGCCGAGGTGATGCGGAGCCCCCCAAGTGTCGAACCAGCCGGGATAAAATTCGCCGCACATCAACGGGCCTTGCGGCAAAATTTCACGCAGCGATGCGAAGGATTGCTCCGGATCGGACCCGAAATTCACCACGGGAAACAGGTTCCCCGCATAGCCGTCTTTGAGATGAGATGGCGGGTCGCAGCAGAAAAGCGGCACGTCGAAGCCGGCGTCCAGCAGTGCCTGCCGGATGTCGTTCATGTATTGTTTGTCCCTGCCGAAGAATCCATATTCGTTTTCCACCTGCACCATGAGAATCGGTCCGCCATGGGTGATTTGCAGCGGGCCGAGTTCGCGGCCAACTTCCTTGAGATAGGCGCGGGCCGGATTGAGAAAATGCGGATCGCGGCTGCGAACTTTGAGGCTGGGATCTTTCAGGAGCCACCACGGCAGGCCGCCCATTTCCCATTCGGCGCAGGCATAAGGCCCGGGCCGCAGGATCACCCACAAGCCTTCCTCCTGTGCGATGCGGCAGAAATCCGCGAGATCGCCCTGGCCGGACCAGTCAAACTGGCCGGGGCGCGGCTCGATCTGGTTCCAAAAGAGATAGGCGCAAACGGTGTTCAAGCCCATCGCCCTGGCCATCTGGAGCCGGTTGCGCCAGTATTCCTTGGGCACGCGCGCGGCGTGGATTTCACCGCACCGAATCTGAAACCGATGGCCGTCCAGCAGAAAGTCATTCGTGCCGATGGCAAAGGTGTGACGCACGGGCGCGCTGTCAACTCCGGCCAAAAGGGAGTTCGCTGCGGCAAGGCAAACGGTCAAAGCGGCCAGAATCAAATTCAGTTTCTTTTTCATTGATGATGGATGGACTTGGCGGGTGGATTCATTGGCTTCTCATGCTAATCAGGTCACGGCCTGGTTTCAATGACCAACGCGCCGGTGACGTCTTCATCCAAGCTCCACCGCCGGCCAACGCGATGACCGCTGACGGGCCGACCGTTGACCAGCACGCCGGTGGTTTTTTCGCCGGCTGGAACCTGAACCTGCGCGCTCATGCCGGGTGGCAAGGTGACCGAGAGTTTGAAGGTGCCGCCATTTTTCCACCGGACCAGAACCGG
>JAJXXI010000311.1 GCA_021781185.1 bacterium | reverse complement strand
CTTCGGGCTCCCTCCACCATGCCCGCCCCTTCAGCCTTGTAGCGTATTGATTCCCCTCTTTGAGGTCACGAACTCAGAAACGGCGGGCGCAGGAATCGGGACTATCACTTTCACGAACAAAAGCGGCGTTGTCATCAGCAACGCAGAAGTCGTTAAAGTTGAACCCAACAAACTGATTTACCTGATTCCTGCCGGTGGCGGCTCGGTGAAGCTGGCCAACCTGCCGCCAGAATTACAGCAGAAATTCGGATACGATGCCATTGCCGCTGCCAAATTGGACGAAGCTGAAAAGGAAAAGCGTGATGCTGATTTCAAGAAAAACGAGGCAATAAACGCCGCCGTAGAAAGATACAACCAATTGAAAGAACAACTTGTGCAAGGGCGGAAGCTGATTGACGGGAAAGTCCTGCAAAAAATTGACGCTGGGCTATTGGTGGACAGTGGAGAAAAGGGAAGATTTTTGGAGGAAAGAATTTCAAGTGAGCCAGGAGTCGGCCCGGCTCTTTGGCACGAAGGCAACACACCGGGTTCGGAAGCGCAAGGACTGGTCTTGCTGCAAGATTATCCCGACCCCAATATGGCGGATGACGGCCATGTGGACATCGTCGCTTATCCGCTTGGCTTGTTCAGTTATGATACCGTCGGAAAATCTCAAAAAACCGTTCGCAAATTTTCCTGCAATCTGGATGCTGCGATAAGGGAACTGGCTTTGCAGGAACAGTAACGAGCTGATTTTTGGCCGGAGTTGACATCCGCGACTGTCAAACAATTTATTGACAATGTTTTTGGGAAGCGTGAAATTTAGCTCGTTATGAAACAGCCGCAACGCGCCGCGCCAAAGAAGCTCGACTACCCGGAAGAAACATCCGGCAGCCGTCTGGCCGCCAAAGCGCGCAAGCTGGCGAGCAAGCTCACCCCGGAGGAAGAAGCGGAGCATTTCCGGCGCGGCATGGCAATGATTTATGGCAGCCAGCCCAAAGAAATCACTGGCGCTGGACACTAATCTGCTGCTCGATCTCGCCGAGGGGAATGATTTTGCCCACGAGTTCAAGGAGGAATTTTCCCGCCGCGACTACTCCTTGTTTGTGCCGCCGACGGTGGTGGCGGAACTGGCCTTTTTCGCCTCGCTGCAAAACGCGCCGCAGCATGAAATCGCCCGCGTCGCCCTCGAAAAAATGGGTATCTGGAAATGCCAGCCCTTCGCATTGTCGTCCACGCAACTCGCTATTAGCGCTATTAGCATACGCTTCGCCACGCGCTTGATGGATACCGCACTCATTCCCGAAACCGAACAGAACGACGGAAAAATTCTGGCGCAAACATCGCTGGCTAGAATTCCCTTGCTGGTGACTTCCGACAAGCATCTGCTGGACATTGACGAGGACACCTTGCTGCTGGCCTTCAACGAATCCGATCTTGTGCCGGTGCATCCGGCGCATCCGAAGAAATTGCTGCGGGCGTTGCGGTAGCTTCCGGCGTCAATTTGATTTGCCGCTGACAATACTCCGGGCGCAGAATCATAGAGGCACCCCCCGGAGCCGGGCGGCGGGTGCAATGTGGAGCGCAGCCGGATGAGGCGAGCAATACATTGACGCGCCGACCGGCGACATACAATTGGCCTCTGATTCGCGCGCACGACTTCAACGCGGATGCGTTACGATTTTTTCCGGGCATCTAACCAGACATAGCTCGTCATCTTCCCGGCACTCGCCCGGATGCTGCCCGGACATTTCAGCGGATGAACCGCTGGACAAGCCGCCGGCATTGCCGCTGACTATCCGCCGGGCATCCGGGTGGATTGTTCGCCGGAAGTCCGGTGGCGTTGCCGCCGGAAATCCGCCGGAAATTCGGCGGACGCAAAAGCCTTCGCTTGACGAAGGGGTCAGGCTTCTCATGTCCCAAGGCGGAATTTTGCATTTCGCGTGTGCGGACTCGTTCAATGGAAAGCAGCAGCAATTTGACGCGCATTTTGGGAAAAATCAGCGGTCGTTTTACCCCTCAAACCGGCCTTGCATATCTGTGCAAAATCCTTGCCGGTTGCCCCCAAATTCGGCGCGTCATTTTGTTCAATGATTGCACAAATGTCCGCGCTGGCTTGGATAAAATATGTTCTCGTATGAATGGAGACCAAAGCAAGTCAGCGGCAACCGAACCTGGCTTCATTGACGAAAAGCAATTGCTGGCACGGTTGCCCGTAAGCCGTGGCACCCTTGCCAATTGGAAAGCGAAAGGAATTTTGCCCTTTATCAAAATCGGCAGGCGTTGTCTGTATGACTGGCCGAGCGTGCAAGGCGCGCTCCTGCGGCGTCAACACGGCGGCTCGCGCCAAAACTCGTTACAATGAATTGGACTCGCAAACCGCATGATTTGCACGTTCGCGATTGGAAACGCGCACAAAGGCAGCGCAACGCGCAGCACCACCGCAAATCGTCGCAGGTCACGAAGCCGGGTTGTTTGCGATTTTTGACGGCATCATAGGTGCGCGGTTTTAGCTGCAAACATCATGCAAACATTCCGGCTGGTTTATCTAGCGCAAACAAATGCAAACATTTTTCTGTGCCTCATTGAACGTAATTGAACTAAAAATCTTGCATTTACAATGTGTTCTGCGTATATTGACGCGCAAACAAATGCAACGCGATACAATTATGACAAACGACGTAGAGAGCCAAAATATTGCTTGTAATGCAAGAGGTCGGGAGTTCAAATCTCCCCGCCCCGACCATGTCTTCACAAACAACCACTTCCAAAGCAAAACTGAAATGTAGTAGTAAAAACAGGGTGGTTATGCGAATCCAATGAAATGGTTTGCAGCGGAATCAAAGATGCTGGTTTTCAAATTTTAAGTCCGGTGCGTCTGCCATTTCTCCACACCGGCAATCCAGAATTTTACAAGGTGTTCATTGTCCCTCATAAAAGTGCCAAGTTCCGGTTTCAATGGCTGGAGAGAAATCGGTTGGAGCGACTAACCTGCCGAAATAATTGCAGCGGATTTATTTTACCTGATTGGGAAAATCGCAACAGTTCAAACCGCAGTGAGTTGCCGCTTGGTTTTCAAAAACCCTTTAAAATCGCTGTTTTCACGTTTGGCATCGGCATTGCTTGGTGAATGGCGGTTGTGGTTGAGTTGTGGTTTTGGGTGGGGAACCGAGGCCGGAGCAAAAGCGGGTGGGGCCCGCTTGTGTTTGCGGTCTAGCTGAAAACGAGGAGGAACACGACGCACGCGCCCATTTGGTTTGCCTGCGGTTTGAAACCGTGCCTGACAAGGAGGTGGCGGTTGGCTGTGGCCGGATTGAAGAGGCGCGTGCGCGTGACCGAAGTTTGGGTGGTTTTATTTACTGGTGGTTGAGTTTTGAGGCGGCCTTCTTCTGGTCGTGACAGTCTTCATGGAGTTCTTTAAATTGCGCGGATGCATTCTGCAAAGACTTTGACGCTTGGCCACTCGCCCGACCCCGACGATGCCTTCATGTTTTATGCGCTCGCGAAGAATTTGATTCCCGCGCATGGTTTTCATTTCCAGCACATCCTGCAGGACATCCAGACGCTGAACGAACGCGCCACGCGCGGCGAATTGGACATTACGGCCGTGAGCATCCATGCCTACGCTTACGTTTCAGACAAATACGCCTTGCTGCCCAGCGGGGCCAGCATGGGCGACGGTTATGGTCCAATGCTAGTGGCCAAACAAAAATTTTCACGGGAGGAAATCCTCAGGAAAAAAATCGCCGTGCCCGGCACCATGACCAGCGCTTTTCTGGCGCTGCAACTCTGGCTGGGAAAGCCAGCGAAGGAATTCAATTATTTCGTCGTGCCGTTCGACCAGATTTTCCAAGCCGTCCGCAGTGGCGCGGCTGAGGTTGGCCTCATTATCCACGAAGGGCAGTTGACCTACCAAAACGAGGGACTTGTAGTTTGCGAGGACCTAGGCGTTTGGTGGGGGCGGGAAAATGACGACCTGCCGCTGCCGCTCGGCGGCAATGTCATCCACAAGAAATTCGATTTTGCGACACGCAAACTGATTTCCGAAACGCTGACGGAGAGTATTCAATACAGTCTGGATCATCGGCCTGAAGCGGTGCTGCACGCGCTGCAATACGCCCGGGACATGGGTCGCGACCTCGCGGACAAATTTGTGGGGATGTATGTGAATCAC
>JAJXXI010000362.1 GCA_021781185.1 bacterium | reverse complement strand
AGACTGGCGTAGGTGTTTGTATAATTGCCGTTATTAGGATCATTTGGGTCAGTGTCCATAACGCCGATGTTGCCACAGGAATCCATGGAATCAAAAAAATCACTGCCGGCTGGAGGATAGTTCAGGGCATAAATTGCTGATTGAAACACCTGCTCCACGTCCGCATTGACAATGTTGCTGGAGCCAAAATCACCCGCATTGAACCAGCGGAATGGATAGACACTGCCAGCAATATATTTCAATTGGTTTGTGACAGTGACATATTTAAGAGCGTTTAGTGGCGCGCCTCCAGCCGTAGCTCCATTTGTTGGCGCGGAGATGTATACAGATGAACCAGAAGCGCCGATGCCATCGTCGGTGGCGGACGGGCGGCCAATTTGGATTTGATATTGCTGACCGGGTTGGGCACTGGCGGGGATTTGAAAGCTGTAACCCCCCACAATGACGCCATTTGGCTGCTGGGAATTGGGGAATAAATCATCATGCGCCAAAGAATAAGTAACAAGCGTCTGCGCAAGCGTATTATAAAGATTGGTTTGAGAATATCTTTCCAGCCAGCCGACTCCCAAAAGATTGAGGTTGGTGTTCACGGTTTCCAAATTAACGAAATTGGTTCCGTTATAATTTGTAATCGAACTCGAAGGCGGGGGATTGGAGGCGTCGCCAATGAACATGAGCGGTGGGATCGGCATATATAATTTCACGCCAGCCGGAAAGTTTGTGGGTGGCGGAGTGGGCTTCATCAGCATGGATGTAAAACCATAAGCGCCTGGCGTAATGGCCGGGCCAGCGTTGTTGTTGCTGCTGGCGTTGGTTACAGTCAGGTTGAATTGCAGGCTGTAAATGGCGGTGCCAGGCAAGGTTGTCAATGTGATCGGAGCGTAAAACGTCTGCCCGGCAGCGCCATAGAATGCGCTGGAAGCTTCGCCGGCGGTAAAACCGAAGCTGATCACATTGGCTGCATAATTGGTTGTGGAAAAAACCTGACTAACGATCGAGCTGGTCTGATAGCCGGCCTTGAAAGCAACTATCTGGAACAAGACCGAATTGGCGTTGGCAGGAAACTGAAGCGACAAGGTAAGGCCGTTTGTGCTGGTGATCGGTCCGACAATGGTGGCGTTGCCATTTGTCCTCGGATCAGTGCCGTCGGTGGTGTAGGCAAATTGTGCTCCGGTGGTGACGTCGTTGATGGTGAATTGAGCCAAATTATTGCCGATAATGATCGGATTCCCAGTTTGGAAAATGAAAGCAGCTGTTGCTATTGCACTGCTGCCTCCAGGCCCAACATTCACTGCCTTGATGGTCAAATTTGGTGCCGTAGTCACTGGCAGGGACGAGACGGAAGCGGAAGTAGTAAGACCGTCCTGATAGGATGGCGGGGTGCTGCCGTTGGTTGAGCTGGGCGTGCTTCCATCGGCTGTAAAATAAGTGGAAACGCCGGTAACGGTTGGACTGATCGCCAGTGACAAATCGTTAAAGGTAATGAATGCCCCGCCGCTGACGGGATGGAGAAGCGTAGTGGAGTTGGTTCCTTCGTAATCAAACCAACCGATGACTGGAGCAGACGGTGGCGGAATCGGCGGTGTGGCGCTGATCTCGGCCGAGTTTTGGCCTTCGCCTCCCGTATTGAGTGCTGAAACGACATAATAATATGGTGTTCCACTGATGACGTTGGTGTCTGTGTAGCTGGTGGAGACTGTGTTGTCTATGGTCGTGTAAGGCCCGCCGCTGGAGGTGGAACGTTTGACGTTGTAACTGGTGGCTGTGGAGACCGTGGACCATGTTAAAGCGACCTGCCCGTAATTGGTGATGGCACTCCAGATCGTTGGCGGGGCCGGTGGCACTGGCGGCAGAACTGGCAAACCTGTGCCCGTTGATTCACGCAAGAGGCAGTAATAGGTTTCCGAGTCATAAACAGTGCCGTCGTTGGCCACTGCCAATCCGTAAGGTTGCCGGGCTTGAACCGTGTCTCGTGCCTCAATGGGGTTGACGGCGCCATCCGACCAGCCGGGATAGGAAGATGACCAGTATTTTGGGTTCACACCATAGAGGCGGGTAACCGTGCCATTGGTATCAATGACTTTGACTTTGGCATTGTTGTAGTCCGCCACGACCAGGACGCCATTGCCCGCCTTGGCGATATTTTTCGGGCTATTGAAAGCGGCGTAAGCCGGTGGTCCCAGCACATCTCCCGCTCCATTAAAGCCGGTAAACTTGGTCGCATTGTTGGAAATGCTCCCACTGTTGGTGTTCATCATCCAGATGCCGTTATTTCCGGCGTCCGAGAGAGCCAGTCGTCCGTCATTCATCACTACAATTCCTTGCAACGAAGTGCCGGTGTTGGTGATCACCCCCACCACGGTGGAGGTTCCATTGGTGGAAATGCGGATGACAGTATTGCTCCTGACTGTCACGTATTGGTTGCCTTGGTAGTCCAGCGCGAGGGCGGTGGCGTTGGTGAGTTGGGTGGCATTGGTGGAAACCGGAATTTGCAGGCCGTAATTGATATAATCATAGCCATCGAATTCAAGCAGGGTTCCGTTCGTTCCCGCTCCATAATTCAGCACATACACATTTGTGGCGGCGTCCACCGCCACCGCAATCGGGTGGCTGATCCCGTTTTTATTGGTGTAAGCACTGGAGGTGTAGCTGGTCGAATCATTGCCGAGGGAGGTAACCATGCGGACGGCATTGTTGTTATAATCCGCCACAAAAAGGGTGGTGCCGCTGGAATCCAGCGCAATGCCGGCCGGGAAATTGAATTGAGCCTGTGAAAAAGTGGTCCCATCCTTATATCCCGGCGTGCCATGATTGGCATCGGTCAGAGTGGTGAGCGTCGCTTGGGCGAAGGCATTGGTGCTGGTCAGCATCAGCAACCCGGCCAGGCCTGAACCCAGTTGCCGGAAACAGCCTGGCATCCTGGCTTTGAGCAGCCGACCTGAAATGAAATTCTTCATATGAGTTCCAGTTTGCATCCGGTTGAAGTTGTTGATTATTGGACGTCCGGCGTAATCGGATTGCTCCAATTACCGGCCGGCACTGGTCCGTCCCAAGCGCTCTTAGGATCCATGGGATCCTTCATGGTTAACGGCTTGCTCTTAAGAAAATTACCCGAATGCGATGGCTGATAATCCGAATCCCGCACGATGGTGGGAGTGATGAAGATGAGCAGGTTGTCCTTGCTCATGGATTTGGTCTGGCTGCTGAAGA
This sequence comes from bacterium, assembly GCA_021781185.1. Classification (GTDB taxonomy): domain Bacteria; phylum Verrucomicrobiota; class Verrucomicrobiia; order Limisphaerales; family UBA11358; genus UBA11358. Next base: position 946 of record JAJXXI010000362.1, on the reverse strand, counting down.
AGAATCCCAGGCCAGGAATATCACCCAGCAACGGCACTTTGGTGGAGTTCACAGTCGGATTGTCTTGAACGAGTCCACCCATGACCAGAGTGTTGGCATTGGGGATGACCACCTGGGTGCTGATCTTGCGAAAATCAAAAATAGGAGCTGACAGAGTGCCAGTGCCGCCGCCAATCCCGGCAACTTGCTCGGTTTTATCACCAAAGTAGCTTGAAACCTCCGGGGTCACCCGCAGCCAGATGTAATCATTGGCGGAAATTCTGGGCGTCACGTGTAGAATGGTGCCGACGTTGGTGTAGCTGACCGAGGAGCCACCGGCCGTGTTTTGGGTGCCGGCCTGCACACTGAACACGGGATAGCCGCGGGTGACTGAAATGGTGGCCTCTTCATTGTCCAGGGTGACAATGCGCGGGGTGGACATTACTTGGGCGTCAGAGGAGGAATTCAAAAAGGACATGACCGCGCTCAGGCCGCTGGCGTTTAAAAATCCGATGTCCGGCGACATTCCGTTCTTGCTGTTCCATGAGAAGCCACCGCCGCCGATAGTGTTTACGATGCTTCCCGTTGTGCTGCTACCGGGAGCAGGCGTTGCTTGACCGAGTGGATCTGTGCCGGCGATTCCGGGGAAGGTCGTGGTAAAGGTGCCGGCTTGGTTGCCGTTGCCAAAGGTCACCTGCTGGGATTGCAATGTTCCGGTCCAATCAACCCCCTTCGAAGTTTGAGGATTGCTGGAAATTTCAACGAGCCGAGTTTCAATCAATACCTGGCGGGTGGGACGGTCCAACTCGCTGACCAGATTTTCAACCGCCTGCTGTTCCGGATCGGTGCCCACTACAATCAACTGGCTGGTGCGGGCATCGGTCAATACACGGCTGCGTTTGTCAGTCAAAACTGATTGGGCGGCCTCAATTAGGTTGGAAACACTGGCATACTTGAGTTGCAACAC